>DASRTO010000577.1:0-9705 GCA_035655915.1 Anaeromyxobacteraceae bacterium | reverse complement strand
AGGACCGCCAGCCCACCGCTCACGGAGGCGAGCGCAGGGCAGGCGGATGAGCCTGCCCGGAGCGAGCGGGGGGTTCGGGGGGGCTGGCGGTGCATCCTCCCGATGACTCCGCGGGCCGCCAGCCCCCCCGCTACATGGAGGCGAGCGCAGGGCAGGCGGATGAGCCTGCCCGCAGCGAGCGGGGGGGCTCGGGGGGGCCGGCGGTGCCTCCTCCCGTTGATTCCGCAGACCGCCGGCCCCCCGCTCCGAGCGGGCGAGCGGAGGGGAGCCGGATGAGGCTCCCCGCAGCGAGCGGGGGGCTCGGGGGGGCTGGCGGTGCATCCTCCCATTGATTCCGCCGACCGCCGGCCCCCCCGCTACGATGTCGTCTCGCAGGTGGCGTATCCGCAGGCCCGGCAGGTGAGGCAACCGCCGCTGCGCATCATGGGGGCGCCGCAGGTGGGGCAGGCGTCGCCGTCGCGGGCCACGCCGCTGGTCAGCACCTGCCCCTCGCGCGAGCCGTCGCGGTAGACGGTGATCCCCTTGCAGCCCAGCTCGTGGGCCAGGCGGAAGGCCCGCTCCACCGCCTCCACCGGCGCCCCGCGGGGCAGGTTGATGGTCTTGGAGACCCCGTTGTCCACGTGTTGCTGGAAGGCGGCCTGCATGCGAACGTGGTCCTCCGGGGCCACGTCGTGGGCGGTGGCGAAGACCCGCTGCACCGCCTCGGGCACGCCGGGCACGCCCCGGGCCCTCCCCAGCGAGCGGATGGCGTCCAGCGCCGGCAGGGCGCCGGCTCGCCGCAGCCGCTCCACCAGCAGCGGATGCTCCTCCGGCAGCTCCACCCCGCCCAGGGCGTGGCGCACGTAGGCCACCGCGAAGAGCGGCTCGATGCCCGAGGAGCAGCCGGCCACCACCGACAGGGTACCGGTGGGGGCGATGGTGGTGACGGTGGCGTTACGGCGCGGCGCCTCGCCGCGGCCGGCCGGGGCGCTGGTGGCCCAGCCGGGGAAGGGACCCCGCTCCGAGGCCAGGGCCCGGCTCGCCGCGTGCGCCTCGCGCGCCACGAAGCCCATGAGCTCGCCGGCCAGCGCCAGCGCCTCCGGGGCGTCGTAGGGCAGGCCCAGCTCCACCAGCAGGTCGGCCCACCCCATCACCCCCAGGCCGACCTTGCGGTTGCGGCGGGAGACCTCGGCGATCTCGGAGAGCGGCCAGGCGTTCACGTCCAGCACGTCGTCGAGGAAACGCACCCCGTCGCGGACGCCAGCGGCCAGGGCGTCCCACGCCACCTTCCCCCCGCTCCCGAAGCGGGAGAGGTTCACCGAACCGAGGGTGCACGCCTCGAAGGGCAGGAGCGGTTGCTCTCCGCACGGGTTCACCGCCTCGATGAGGCCGAGGTCCGGGGTGGGGTTCGCCACCTGGACGCGGTCGATGAAGACCAGCCCCGGCTCGCCCGACTCCCACGCCGCCGAGGCGATGCGCCGGAAGAGGTCGCGAGCGTCCACCTCGCCCACCGGGATTCCGCCGCGGGGGTGGCGCAGGGCCAGGCGCCCGCCGGCGGCGGCGGCCCGCATGAACTCGTCGGTGACCGCCACCGAGATGTTGAAGTTCTGCAGGCCCGGCCCGCGCTTCGACTCCACGAACTCGATCACGTCGGGGTGGTCCACGCGCAGCACGGCCATGTTGGCCCCGCGCCGGACCCCCCCCTGCTTGATGGTCTCGGTGGCCGCGTCGTAGACGCGGATGAAGGACACCGGGCCGGAGGCGACGCCGTGGGTGGTCCGGACCACGTCGCCGCGCGGCCGCAACCGCGAGAAGGAGAAGCCGGTCCCGCCCCCGGACTGGTGGATGATGGCCGCCCACTTCAGGGCGTCGAAGATCGACGCCAGGTCGTCGTCCACCGGGAGCACGAAGCAGGCCGCCAGCTGGCCGTGCGGCCGGCCGGCGTTCATGAGCGTCGGGGAGTTGGGCAGGAACTCCAGCCCCGAGAGCCGGGCCTCGAAGCGATCCGCCCAGCGAGCCCGCTCGGCGGCGGGCTCGGCCTCGGCCACGCCGCGCGCCACGCGCCCGAACAGGCCGGCCGGGTCCTCCAGCAGCCCCCCGCGGTCGTCGCGCAGCAGGTAGCGCCGCTCCAGCACGGCTCGCGCGTTGTCGCCCAGGGCCGCCACCCGGCTACTCTAGCGCCGCGCCGGCCCGGGCGACACCACCGGTCCAGGTACCGGCGCGGCCTTGCCTCGGGGGCGGGCCTTTGCGATACAGGACCCATGCGCCGCGACCTGGCCGCCCTCCTCGCCGTCGCCCCGCTCGCCGCCTGCGCCCCGCGGCTGGCCATCCCCGAGGCCGACCGGGTGCGGGTCGAGCGCGACCTCCAGGGCGCGCGCCGCTTCCTGCGCGTGGCGGTCCATACCGGCCCCTTCTACGGCGACAAGAGCCTGGCGCTGGTGAGCGACCGGCCCTACTCCGAGCTGGACCAGATGCAGACGCCCGCCGGCGAGCGCATCGCCCCGCCCCCGCCCGACCGGGTCCTGGCGCCGGGAACCCCGGCGGTGATCCAGGAGGTCGAGTTCCCCACCGCGGCTGCCTTCGCCGGCCGGCCCGTGATGACGCCCCGCTACGAGCCCTGGGTCCTCTTCCGCATCCCCGGCGACGACCGCCTCCACGTGCTGGTGCTCTCCCGCGACTCCCCCGCCGCCGGCGACGTCCTCGCCGAGGTGGACCGGGTCCTCACCGACATCGACCCCACGCCCCAGTTCCAGGCGCTCTCGCCGGCGACCCGCGATGCGGTGCTGCACAAGGACCTCGTCGACGGCATGTCGCGCCAGGCGGCGGCGATGGCCTGGGGCCTGCCGGACCGGATCGTCATGGACCGGCCGGCCCGGACCGAGGAGTGGACCTGGACCGGCGGCAAGCGACGCGCCTTCTTCCAGGACGACCGCCTGGCCCGCTGGAGCCGCTGAGGCGGGTCGCCCCGGGCTCGCGCCCGTCAGCGCCGCCGTCCGCCGCCACCGCGCCGGTCGCCGCCGCGGTGGCCGCCGCCCCGGTGCCCTCCCTCGCGGTGGCCTCCGTCCCGGCCGCCCCCGCCGCGCCCGCCCTCGCGCCGTCCGCCCTCGGGCCGCCGCCCCTGCCCTCGCCCCTCTCCGGCCCCAGGTGTCACGCCGATGGCCACGCAGTAGACGGTGCCGGCCTTGATCTGGCGGACCAGGTCGGCCTCGCCCGACACCGGCTCCCGGAAGAGCGTGGCGGCCCGGCCCACGTCGTCGATGGAATCCAGCGCCCCGGAGGCGCCGATGCAGGGCAGGCTCATGTGGTCGGCGGCCTCGACCGCCAGGTCGTTGGCCGGGCCGCGCCGGCGGGCGTTCAGCCCCTCCACCGCCGAGAGACCCTCCAGCGTGAAGATGAAGTCGCCGCTGGGGCGCTCCATGGTCTTGTCGTAGGGATGGGCCGCCACCGTCGCCCCTCCCAGCTCGGCCACCTTGCGCACCACCTCGCGGGCGGGCCAGGGGGGCGTGCCGAAGAGCTGGGCCAGCGGCGGCACCGCGGCGGGATCGGGGAAGAAGCAGAGGTAGTGGCCGCGGTCGGTGACGATCTCGGCCCCGCGCAGGGCCAGCACCCCCTCCTCGCGCCCGGCGGCGCGGATCTCCTCCAGGCCCTCGAGGGTGTTCATGTCGGTGAAGACCACGCCGTCGAGGCCCGTCTCCCGGGCGCGGCGAAGCACCTCGCGCGGGACGAGCGTGCAGCCGTGGCTGTGGTGGGTGTGGACGTGGAGATCGATGAGCATGGTGGCCCCTGGCGCGGCGGGTGTAGCACGGCGGCCGCGCCGTTTTGAAGGAATCCCTATTTCCGCCGCGATATCGGCGGCTTGGAGACGGCCACGGTTTGACAGCGCCGCGAGCGGCGGCGATACTCGAAACCCCTTCGCGACGCGAGGGCGGGTGAGCGGGAGCGTGGAGCGCGCGATGCAATTCACCGGGGTGAAGGTCTTCTCGGCCACCAAGGCCAAGGACCGCGAAGAGCTCGGCGAGACGGTCACGCGCTGGCTCCAGTCCAACCCGGGCGTCGAGGTGGTGGACCGCGTCGTGTCGCAGTCGAGCGACAACGAGTTCCACTGCCTGACCATCGTGCTCTTCTACCGGCAGCGGCCCTAGGCGGCGAGCGGGCCGGGGCCGGCCGCGCCGGCGGGCGGGCGCCCGTCCCGGCGGCTTCCCGACCCGCGAGGCGCGGCCCCGCCTCCCACCCCGCCGTGATAGGGAGAGGGCCATTCATGCGGCTCAAGCAGCGCCCCGAGGACTTCTCCGTCGCCGAGTCGTGGCGCTTCGACCCCGACCCCGCCGGGGAGTTCTGGGTCTACCTCATGGACAAGCAGAAGCTCTCCACCTTCGAGGCGGTGGACCGCATCTGCCAGAAGGCCCGCCTCGACCCGTCGCAGGTGAGCTACTGCGGCCTCAAGGACAAGCAGGGGCGCACCAGCCAGCTCGTCGCCGTCCGCGGCGGCCCGGTGGAGATCCAGGAGCCGGACCTGCGGCTCAAGCCCCTCGGCCGCAGCGCCGCGCCGCTCTCGGCGGAGAACACCACCTCGAACCGCTTCGCGGTCACGGTGCGCGACCTCTCCGCCGAGGACCTCTCGCGCCTGCCCGCCTCGGTGGCCGAGGTGCACCGCATCGGGGTGGTGAACTACTTCGACTCGCAGCGCTTCGGCTCGCTCAAGCACGGGCAGGGGTTCGTGGTGAAGGACCTCATGCGCGGCGACTCGGAGGCGGCGCTACGGAACGTCCTGGCCCGGCCGAGCGAGCTCGACCGCTCCGGCGATGCCAAGGTCAAGGCCTTCTGGAAGGAGCACTGGGGCGAGTGGGGGCGGAGAAACCCATTCCCCGGCGCCGAGCGCTACGCCCGGGTGGTGCGATGGCTGCGCGAGCACCCCAGGGACTTCCTGGGCGCCATCCTGCGCACCGAGCCGCGCTGGCGCGGACTTCAAGTGTTCGCCTACCAGAGCTTCCTGTGGAACGAGGGGGTGAAGCGCTACCTGCGCGACCTCCTCGGTGCCCCGCGCCTGGTGGCCATCCGCTACCAGGCGGGGACGCTCCTCTTCCCGCGGTCGCTCGAGCCGGAGCAGGCGCGCGCCCTGCGCGGGCGAACCTTCCCGCTGCTCGCGCCGGACTCCACCTTCACCGACCCGGCGGTGGAGCGGGCGGCCCTGTCGGTGCTGGCGCGCGAGGACATGACCCTCGAGAGCCTTCGCGTTCCCGGCGCGCCGCAGATCCACTTCGACCACGAGGAGCGGCCGCTCCTGGTAGTGCCGGGGAAGCTGGTGGTGGGCGTGTCCCGCCCCGACGAGGAGAACCGCGGCCGCCTCAAGGTGAACGTGGCCTTCACCCTGCCGCCCGGCGCCTACGCCACCCTGGTGGTGAAGCGCCTCTTCTGGTGGACGCTCCAGCCCGGCCGCCCGCGCCCGGCCCGCCCCGAGCCGCGTCCCGCCCCCACGCCGGCCGAGATCCACGAGCGGCGCAAGCGCGAGGGCTTCCTGGCGCGCAAGCGGGCCCGGCGGGCGGCGCGGGCGAGGTAGATGGGCGGTGGGTGACCTGGGGGCGGGACGCGTGAGGTGCGGCGGCCTTGGCCGACGCCGGCTTTCGCCCCGCCCCCGGGCGGCGCCCACCGCGCCGTGGGGTTTCGCTACCCGCCCCGCTTCCCCAGCCGCGCCGCGATGGCGTCCGCCAGCGCCTCGCCGCGGGCGGCCGCCGGCTGCACGTCCACCCGAACCCCGGCCGCGGCCGCCGCCTCGGCGGTGGTGGGGCCGATGACCGCCACCACCGTCCGGCCGAGGAGCGAAGCGCGCGGGCCGAGCGCCGCCACCACGCTCTTCACCGCCGAGGGGGACAGGAAGGCCACCGCGTCCACCTCCCCGCGCTCGATGGCCTCGCCGAGCGGCCGCAGGCTCTCGGCCGGCGCCGGCACGGTGCGGTAGACCACCGGCGCCACCACGTGGGCGCCCGATGCCTGGAGGCCGTCCACCAGCTCGGGCCTCCCCTCCTCGGCACGGGGCACCAGCACGCGCCGTCCGCGCACGTGGGGCGCGAGCGCCTCGGCCAGGGCGGCCCCGCGGGCCTCGGCGGGTACCACGTCGGGCGCCCGCACGGCGCGGGAGAGCTTCTCGGCGGTGGCCGGCCCGACCGCGGCGAGTCGAAGCCGCGACAGCGCCTCCGGCCCGAGGCCCACCGCGGCCAGCCGCGCCAGCGTCTGCTCCACCGCGTTGCCGCTCGCGAAGACCACCCACTCGAAGTCCTCGAGCCGGCGCAGCACCGCGTCCACCACCGCCTGGGCCGCCGCCTCGGGCGGGGCCACCGCGATGGCGGGGAACTCCAGGACCTCGGCGCCCAGGGCCCGCAGGCGGTCGGCCAGGGCGTCCTCGCCCTGCTTGCCGCGGGTCACCGCCACCCGGCGGCCGTCGAGGCGCGGTGAGATGGAGGTCATGGAGGGTGGTGGTGCCGCGCGCCGCTCAGCGCTTGGGCGCGGCCAGCGAGGGGGCGCGCCCCTCGGTCTCGCGAAGGATCTCGGCGGCCCCCTTCTCGAGCAGCTCCTCGGCGAGCGCCTCGCCCACCCGGGCGGCCTCGGCCACCTGCCCGCTGCGCTCGCCGCGCACCACCCGCGCCCCGTCGAGCGAGGCCACCAGCCCGCGGAGCGTCACCGCGCCGCCCTGGACCGTGGCGTGGCCGGCCAGCGGCACCTGGCAGCCCCCCTCCAGGCGGCGCAGGAAGGCGCGCTCGGCCTCCACCCGAACGCGGGTCTCGGCATGCTCCAGACGGGCGAGGCGCGCCAGCGTGGCGGCGTCGTCCTGGCGCGCCTCCAGCGCCAGCGCTCCCTGGGCCACCGCCGGTAGCATCTCCGACGGGTCGAAAACGTAGCTGGCCCGGCCGGCGAGGCCGAGGCGCTTGAGGCCGGCGTAGGCCAGCACCACCCCGTCCAGCTCGGTCTCTCCCTTGCGCAGCCGGGTCTCCACGTTGCCGCGAACCATCTCGATGCGCAGGTCGGGGCGGAGCGCCTTGAGCTGGGCCCCCCGCCGCAAGCTGGAGGTCCCCACCCGCGCCCCGCGGGGCAGGTCGGCGAGCGAGCGGGCCTTCCGGGAGCAGAGGGCGTCGCGGGGGTCCTCGCGCTCCGGCACCGCGCCCACCGTGAGGCCGGGGGCGAGCAGCGCCGGCAGGTCCTTCATGGAGTGGACCGCCACCTCGGCCTGACGGGCGAGGAGCGCGTCCTCGATCTCCTTCACGAACAGGCCCTTGCCCCCGACCTCCGCCAGCGGCACCTCCAGGATCCTGTCGCCGCGGGTGACCAGCTCGTGCAGCCGGACCTCCAGCCCCGGCTCCTTTTCGCGAAGCAGGTCGGCCACGTGGTTGGCCTGCCACCTGGCGAGGGGGCTGCGGCGGGTGGCGATGCGGATCATCCCTTGGGCTCCCGCAGCGCCACCACCTCGCCGCCCGGCTTCTCGCGGCGCGAGGGCTGCTCGCCGTCGATGTCGAAGAGCTCGGCGGCGGCCCCGGGGAGCGCGGTGTCGCCGGTGGAGGCGGCCTGCTTGAGGCGCGCCGTCGGCCCGTGGAGCAGCTTGTTGACGATGGCGAGGGCCATGGCCTCGACGCTGCGCCGGGCCTTCTCGTCGAGGCGCCCGCCCACGTGGGCCAGGGTGCGCTCCACCTCGGCCCGCGCGATCTCCTCGGCGCGGCGCCGCAGCGAGGCCAGCACCGGGAGCGCCGCCCGCGCCTCCCGCTCCTGGGCGAAGGCGCCGGCCTCGGCCTCGACGATGGCCTCGGCGCGGATGGCCTCCTCGGCGCGCATCTGCCGGGTCTCGTGGACCACCTTCTGCAGGTCGTCGATGTCGTAGGCGTAGACGTTGGCCAGGTCGGCACACGCCGGCTCCACGTTGCGGGGGACGGCCACGTCGATGAAGCAGATGGAGCGCCCCCGGCGCAGCCTCATCACCTGGGCGGCCAAGTCGCGGGTCACCACGTAGCTGGGCGCTCCGGTGGACACCAGCACCACGTCGGCCAGGGAGAGCAGCGAGGTGAGCCGCTCCCAGGGCTCGGCCTGGCCTCCCACCTGCTCGGCCAGGGCGTTGGCCCGCTCGGCGGAGCGGTTGGTGACCAGCACCCGATCGGCGCCCAGGTCGCGCAGCGCCTTGGCCGAGAGGGCGCCCATCTTGCCGGCCCCCATGAGCAGGATGGACCGTTCCTTGAGGTCGCCGAAGATCTTCTGCACCAGCTCCACCGCCACCTGCGAGACCGAGGAGGCGCCCCGGCCGATGTCGGTCTCGTTGCGGATGCGCTTGGCGGCGCCGAAGGCCCGGTTGCACAGGCGGGACAGCACGCGGCCGGCCGTCCCGACGGCGCTGGCGACGCCGTAGGCCTCTTTCACCTGGCCCAGGATCTGCTGCTCGCCCACCACCATCGATTCCAGGCTGGCAGCGACGCGGAAGAGGTGACGCACCGCCTCCAGGCCCTCCTTCTCGTAGAGGTGGCCCGCGGCCTCGCCGGACCGGTCCAGGAAGAAGCGGCGGGCGAGGGCCAGCGACTCACCCACTATGTACACCTCCACCCGGTTGCAGGTGGAGACCACCATGGCCTCCTCGACGCCGTCGAGGGCCCGCAGGCCGGCCAGCGCCTCCTTCAGGGCCTCGCCGGAGAGGGCCACCCGCTCGCGGACGGCGATGGGGGCGCTCTTGTGGGACAGCCCCACCAGCAGCACCTCCCTCCCGCTCACTGGTAGGTGCCTCCGTGGCGGGTGGCGCCGGGGACCGATCCCAGCCCGACCATCGAGCCGATGACCAGCAGGAACCCGGCCACCGTGATCCAGGCGTAGCGCCGCCCGTGCCAGCCGGTGTGGCGGAGCTGCACCAGCCCGCCGTAGAGCAGCCACACCAGGAGCGAGCTCACTTGCTGCGGATCCCAGGACCAGGCGCTCTTCCACACCCCCTTGGCCACCAGCGCCCCGGTGACCAGGGCCACGCTGAAGACCAGGAAGCCCGCCCGCACCAGCCGCTGGGTAAGCTGGTCGAGCGTGTCCAGGGAGGGCAGGCGGGAGAAGAGGGCGCCGAAGTGCTTGCCCTTCACCTCCCGTTCCTGGAGGAGGTACATGAGCGCCACGCCGGCCGCCAGCCCGAACACCGCCACGCCCCCGGTGGCCGCGAAGATGTGCACCGTCAGGGTGGGCTGGCGCAGCGTCTCCGGCGCCACCTCCGGCCGCCCCGGCGTGCCGAAGAGCGCAGGCAGGAGCACCACCACGATGAGCGGCGTCACGAAAGCGCCCACCGAGGGGATGCGGTAGAAGCGCTGCAGCAGGAGGTAGGCCCCGGCGGCCAGGAAGGCGATGAAGGCCAGGCCGCCGCGCATGCTGAAGAACTCGCGGCCGCCGTACTCGGCGCACCCCACGCCGACGGCGACGGCGTGGACCAGGAAGGCCAGCGAGAGCAGGATCTGGCCCGCGCTGGCCGCCCGGACGTGGCGGGGGCGGGCGAAGAAGAGGACGTAGGCGGCAGCGGCGCCGACGTAGCACAGCGCGGCGATCCTGAGGATCTGGATGCTCATGGGGATGGCGGGGCGCAATCCGTGCGCGCCCGTGGAATCACGAGAGGTTGTCTAGCAGGAAGCGCGCCAGCGCCTCGGCCTCCTTGCGCTTCTCCTCCAGATCCTTTGGCAGCGGCGCCTGACGCCCGAGTGGGCGTGGGGCGGTGGCCGGGGGCCGGGGGGC
>DASRTO010000576.1:0-3924 GCA_035655915.1 Anaeromyxobacteraceae bacterium | reverse complement strand
GCCGGAGGCGCGGCCGGCGGCGGGGCCTCCGGTGGCGGGCCGGCGGGCTCGGGGCGCAGGCGCTCCCCCGCCGGCGGCCCGGCCGGTTCCGGCGCCGCCTCGGCCGCCGCCGGCGCCTCCTTCGGCGCCGCGGGCTCCTGCGCCAGGGCCAGGGCGAGCAGGGCGGCGAGACCGTGCATGGCCCGCGGAGCTTATGCTAGCGTCCGGCGCATGGCCAGCGAGGCGCGGGAGGTGTGGGGCGATCTCGCCGCCAGCGCCTTCGTCCAGGAGAACCACCTCTTCCGCTCCCTGGACGAGGAGGCGCGGCGCGACCTCGTGAAGCTGGCCCGCTACCAGACCTTCTCCGCGGGGGATCGGGTCATCGAGCGCGGCCAGGAGGGGGAGGAGTTCTTCCTGGTGCGGGACGGCCTGGCCCGGGTCAGCGTGCCCCGGGACGGCCGGGCGGTGGAGCTGGGGACCCTGGAGAAGGGGGCCTTCTTCGGCGAGATTCGCCTCCTCACCGGCGTGCCCCACACCGCCGACGTGAGCGCGGTCACCGAGCTCACGGTGGTGCACTTCCCGGCGCCGATGATCCTGGCGCTGTGCCAGCGTTTCCCCAAGGTGAAGAAGCTGCTCGAATCGGTCAAGGCCGCCCGCGAGCGGGCCAACGCCGAGCGGCTCGGGGCGCCCTCGCCGTGACGCGCCTCGGGCAGGCCGCCGCACCGGAGGAGCTGGCCCTGGCCCGGGAGCTGTTCCTCGAGTACCAGCGGGCCATCGGCGTGGACCTGTGCTTCCAGGGATTCCAGGCCGAGGTAGCGGGCCTCCCCGGCGCCTACGCCCCACCGCGCGGGCGGCTCCTCGTCGCCTGGGTGGACGAACGGCCGGCCGGCTGCGGAGCGCTGCGGCCCATCGAGGGGGACGCCGCCGAGATGAAGCGGATGTGGGTCCGTCCCTCCTTCCGCGGGCGCGGGCTGGGGCGCGCCGTGGCGGAGGCGCTGCTCGCCGCGGCGCGGTCCGAGGGGTACGCCCGGATCCGGCTCGACACCTTGCCCTCCATGGCCGAGGCCCAGGCCCTCTACCGCTCGCTGGGGTTCGTGAAGGTGCCGCCCTACAACGACAACCCGCACCCGGGCGCGATCCACATGGAGCTCCGCCTATAGGCGAGTATGGGGAGGGCGCAGGCGAAGCCGAAGGCCCTCCGGAAGACGTCGCGGCACGCCCCGCCGTGATCGCCGCAGGGGGTTGTGCTAGGTTCCGCTCCCCGATGCCGCGCCGCACCGACATCCGCACCATCATGATCGCCGGCTCGGGGCCCATCGTCATCGGGCAGGCCTGCGAGTTCGACTACTCGGGCACCCAGGCCTGCAAGGCGCTCCAGGAGGAGGGGTACCGGGTGGTGCTCCTCAACTCCAATCCGGCCACGGTGATGACCGACCCGGGCTTCGCCGACCGCACCTACCTCGAGCCCATCACGCCGGAGTTCGCCGAGCAGATCCTGGCTCGCGAAAAGCCGGACGTGCTCCTGCCTACCCTGGGCGGCCAGACCGCCCTCAACCTGGCGGTGGCACTGGCGAGGAACGGGGCCCTGAAGCGCCACGGCGTGGAGCTCATCGGCGCCTCGCTCGCTGCCATCGAGAAGGCCGAGGACCGGCAGCTCTTCAAGGACGCCATGCGGCGCGTCGGCGTGGACATGCCCCGGTCGGGCTACGCCACCGGCTGGGAGGAGGCCCGCGCCGTCGCCGAGGAGATCGGCTTCCCGGTCATCATCCGCCCCAGCTTCACCCTGGGCGGGGAGGGGGGCGGGGTCGCCTACAACCGCGAGGAGTTCGAGGCCATGGCGCGGCGGGCCCTCGACCTGTCGCCCACCCACACCATCCTCTGCGAGGAGTCGATCCTGGGGTGGAAGGAGTACGAGCTGGAAGTGATGCGCGACAGGAACGACAACGTCGTCATCATCTGCTCCATCGAGAACGTGGATCCCATGGGGATCCACACCGGCGACTCCATCACGGTGGCGCCCATCCAGACGCTCACCGACAAGGAGTACCAGGTGATGCGCGACGCCTCGATCCGCATCATCCGCGAGATCGGCGTCGACACCGGCGGCTCCAACATCCAGTTCGGGGTGCACCCCCGGACCGGCCGCATGGTGGTCATCGAGATGAACCCGCGCGTGTCGCGCAGCTCGGCGCTGGCCTCCAAGGCCACCGGCTTCCCCATCGCCAAGATCGCCGCCAAGCTGGCGGTGGGCTACACGCTGGACGAGATCCGCAACGACATCACCCGCGAGACCCCGGCCTCCTTCGAGCCCACCATCGACTACGTGGTGACCAAGATCCCCCGCTTCGCCTTCGAGAAGTTCAAGGGGGCGGACGACACCCTCACCACCCAGATGAAGTCGGTGGGGGAGGTGATGGCCATCGGGCGGACCTTCCAGGAGAGCCTGCAGAAGGCCGTCCGCGGCCTGGAGATCGACCGGGCCGGCCTGGAGTCGCCGCTGGGCAAGCGCCCCGGGGAGACCTTCAGCGAGTCGGAGAAGGTCCGCATCCGCGAGGAGGTGCGGGTGCCGCGGGCCCACCGCCTGTTCTGGGTGGGCGAGGCCTTTCGCGCCGGGATGCCGGTGGAGGAGGTCCACCAGCTCTCCGCCATCGACCCCTGGTTCCTGGGCGAGATCCGGGAGATCGTGGAGTACGAGGGGACCCTGGCCCGGGCCCTGCCCGCGTCGGCCCAGGCCTGGCGCGAGGCCAAGCGCATGGGGTTCTCCGACCGGCGCATCGCCGCGCTCGCGGGGCGGAAGGAGCGGGAGGCGCGCGAGGCGCGCTGGGGGGCCGGGGTGCGCCCGGTCTTCAAGCGCGTCGACACCTGTGCCGCCGAGTTCGAGGCCTACACCCCCTACCTCTACTCGACCTACGAGGAGGAGGACGAGGCCGCCCCCACCGAGCGGCGCAAGGTGATGATCCTGGGGGGCGGGCCGAACCGCATCGGCCAGGGCATCGAGTTCGACTACTGCTGCGTCCACGCCTCCTTCTCGCTGCGCGAGGCCGGGTTCGAGACCATCATGGTCAACTGCAACCCGGAGACGGTCTCCACCGACTACGATACCTCGGACCGCCTCTACTTCGAGCCGCTCACGCTGGAGGACGTGCTGGAGATCGTGCGCGAGGAGAAGCCGGAGGGGCTCATCGTCCAGTACGGCGGCCAGACCCCGCTCAAGCTGGCGGTGCCGCTCCACGAGCTGGGGGTCCCCATCCTGGGCACCACCCCGGACGCCATCGATCGGGCCGAGGACCGCGAGCGCTTCGCGGCCCTCATCGTGAAGCTGGGGCTGCGCCAGCCCGAGAACGGGGTGGCCCGCAGCGCCGAGGAGGCCTTCGCGGTGGCCCGCCGCATCGGCTACCCGGTCATGGTGCGCCCCTCCTACGTCCTGGGCGGGCGGGCCATGGAGGTGGTCTACGACGACGCCGACCTCAAGGCCTACCTCCAGACGAATGTCCAGGCGTCCAACGCGGAGCTGGCCGGCTTGGCCGGCCAGCGGGCGGAGGCGGAGCCGGAGCATCCGATCCACCCCGTGCTCGTCGATCGCTTCCTCAAGGACGCCGCCGAGGTCGACGTGGACGTGGTCTCCGACGGGGCCGATGTGGTGGTGGGCGGGGTCATGGAGCACATCGAGGAGGCAGGCATCCACTCCGGCGACTCGGCCTGCGCCCTCCCTCCCTACAGCCTCAAGGCCCCGGTGGTGGCGGAGATCGAGCGTCAGTCGGTGGCCCTGGCCCACGAGCTCGGGGTGAGGGGCCTCATGAACGCGCAGTTCGCCATCCAGGGCGAGGACATCTACGTGCTGGAGGTGAACCCACGCGCCAGCCGCACCGTCCCCTTCGTCGGGAAGGCCACCGGCGTCCCCTGGGCCAAGGTGGCGGCCCTGGCCATGGTGGGGAAGTCGCTCCG
>DASRTO010000575.1:0-2286 GCA_035655915.1 Anaeromyxobacteraceae bacterium | reverse complement strand
GCTGCTCCTGCACGACGTGTTCGACTACGGCTACGCCGAGATCGCCCGCATCATCGGCAAGAGCGAGGACAACGCGCGCCAGCTGGCGGCGCGGGCGCGCCGGCACGTCCAGGAGCGCCGGCCCCGCTTCGAGGCCTCGCGCGAGCGGCGCGGCGAGCTGGCGCGGCGGTTCTTCGCCGCCGTCCGGGAGGGCGACCTGGCGGGGCTCGAGGCGCTGCTCGCCGACGACGTGGTGCTGCGCGGCGACGGCGGCGGCAAGGCGCCCGCCCTGACGCACCCGCTGCGGGGTCGCGGGCGCGTGGCCCGCACCCTCGCGGCCTGGGCGGTGCGGGGATTGCGGTCCGCCGGAGGGTCGCTGCGCGAGGTCGAGGTGAACGGCCAGCCAGGCGCGTTGGGGATCGACGGCGACGGGAAGCTCATCGGCGTGGTGGCGCTCGAGATCGCCGGCGGGCGGGTGCGCGCCGTGACCTCGATCGTCAACCCGGACAAGCTCCGGCACATCGGACCGGTGGGCGACCTCTCGGCGCTGCTCCGCGTGCCGCGACCGTAGCCCCCATGCCGGGCCCTCGGGTGCGCACCGTCACACCTCACGAAAGGGCCCCTCTTACCTCGCAGGGAAATGCAATTCGCATCCTCCCTCGGCATGTTTCCGGCACCTTTTCGACGCCGCGCGCGAGGCAGCACCCCGTGCATCCTTGCCCACCCCGCGCGCGACTTCGCGCGGGGCCCGGCGCCCGCCGGCCGGCTAAACGACAAGCGGCGGGCTCCGTGCGGTGGAACGGAACGACAGGAGGCGCGGATGGCGAGCACGATCAGGACGACCCCGACCGGTGCCCTCGGCACCTGGGACCTCGGCGAGAACGACGCCATGGCGCTCCCGCGCGGGAGCCGCGGGAGCGTGGTGCGTGTGCACCGCGGGACGGTGCTCGTCACCCGGCAGGGTGACCTCGAGGACCACGTCCTCGAGCCTGGCGACGAGCTCCCGCTCCGGCGCCGCGGCCGCGCCGTCGCCTGGGCCTTCACGGCTGCGACCATCTCGCTACGCCCGGCCGATGGGAGGACCTCGTCCCCGCCGCTCGGCGCCCAGGACCCCGGCGAACGGATGGGCCCGGCGGTCCTGCACGGCGTGAAGAACTCGCTCGCCGCCATGAAGGCGCAGGTCCAGCTCGGGCTGCGCAACCCCGCCGAGGGCGCCTCGCACGCGCGCCTCGCGACCATCGAGGCGGCGGTGGCGCGGATGCAGGAGCTCCTGGACGGCTACCTCTCCTCCACGCAGCCGTTCGAGGCGGCGAGGCTCCTGCGCACCGAGCTGGGGCAGCTCGTGTCCGAGACCCTGCAGCTGCTCTCCGCGCAGGCCGGCCAGGCCGGCGTGCGGCTGCTCGCCCGGGGAGGCGCGGTCGTCGAGGCGGACGCGCGCCGCCTCAAGGAGGCCCTCGTCAACCTGGTCTCGAATGCCATCCAGGCCACGCCGCCCGGCGGCGAGGTGGTCGTCGAGGTGCGCCCCTCCCCAGGCCAGGCCGAGCTGGTGGTCCGCGACACGGGTCGCGGGATGGCGCCGGAGACGCTGCGGCGCCTCGGCACCCCATTCTTCACCACCCGCCGGGACGGCACCGGCCTCGGGGTGGTGCTGGCGCACTCGGTCATCGCCCAGCACGGCGGCTCCATGCGGTACGAGAGCCAGCCGGGCAAGGGAACCACCGTGAGGGCGACGCTGCCGAGCCGGGCGCGGGCGGCCTGAGCTGCCTAAAGCCCGCGCCGCGCGCGGTCAGCGGCGGATCCGCGGGATGGAACCGGGCACGGAGCTCATCCAGCCGGCGGGCGCGGCAGCCGTCCGGCGCTGGTCCGCCTCAGCCGGGCCGCGACCACCGCCACCGCCACCGGCGCCGGGAGGAGGAGTCCGAGCAGCGCCGTCACCAGCCAGAAGCCGAGGCCGCGGCCAGGGCCCGGGGCGGCGCCGCCGAGCAGCCAGGCAGCCGCCCGGTGAAGGAACGCCCGGACCGATCCCGCGCCATGGCCCTCCGCCCCCACTCATCCTCCCTTCAAGAGGTCGAGCAGGCCGAGCAAGGCCAGCGTGGTGGAGTACGGCGGAGCGGCCGAGCCCTTGCGCCGCCTGTGGTCACCGCGGGCGCGGACGGCCTTGGTCTTGTCTCTCATCTTCCATCTCTCCTCGAGCGGGCGCCCCGGGGAGGCGCGGTCGTCGAGGCGGACGCGCGCCGCCTCAAGGAGGCCCTCGTCAACCTGGTCTCGAATGCCATCCAGGCCACGCCGCCCGGCGGCGAGGTGGTC
>DASRTO010000574.1:0-10789 GCA_035655915.1 Anaeromyxobacteraceae bacterium | reverse complement strand
GACAAGCTGCTCGCCGCCGGGCGCGAGCGGGCCTCCGAGTGGCGTGGCCGCGCGGAGCACGTCCGGGCCGACGCCATGGACCGGCTCATGGAGCTGGTGAAGTTCCTCGGCGTCGCCACCCGCGACCAGCTGGAGCAGCTCTCTCGCGACGTCGACCGGATCCTGAAGCGCATCGAGAAGGGCCGCAAGCCCCGCCGCAAGGCCCCCCGCAAGGCCCGGGCGGCGGCCAAGCCCGCCGAGGCGGGGCCGGAGGCCCACCCCTGAGGGGACGGTAGTCACATGGCGGACATCCAGGATCTCTTCAAGGAGGCGTGGTCGCAGGCGCTGGTGGGCCTGAACGCCGCGGAGGCCGAGGCGGAGAAGGTGCTGGACCGCCTGGCCGGCGCGGCCGGTTTCACGCCCGAGGACGTGAGGAGGCATGCCCGGGAGTTCGGGGAGCGGCTCTCGGGCCAGCGGCGCGAGGTGGAGCGGGCCATCGACGAGGCGGTCAAGCGGGCGGCGGCGCGATTCAAGCTCCCGACCCGCGACGAGGTGGAGGCCCTGAAGAGGCGGCTGGACCAGATCGCGGAGCGGGTCGATCGGCTGGCGCAGGCGCCCGACCGCGGCGAGGGAGAGTGAGGGGGGAGGGCGGTGAGCGTCTGGACGGTCAGGGGGCTCCTGGGAGCCGGCATCGCCGCGACGGTCATGACCGTCGGCGTGGTGCTGCCGCGGCCGCTCGGGGAGCCGGCCTGGGCTCCGCCGGAGGAGCGCGCGGCCGAAGCGCCCTCCCGGCGCCCCTTGCGCCGGCTCGTCGAGGGGCAGCTCTGCGCCCGCGCCACCGGCCTGGAGCCGGGCGCCCGGATGCGCCTCGCCGAGGTGATCATCGAGGAGGCGGAGCGGGCCCGGCTCGATCCGCTCCTGGTCCTGGCCATCATCGAGGTCGAGTCGGGATGGGACCTCGACGCCGAGTCGAACCGCGGGGCGCAGGGGCTGATGCAGCTCCGGCCCACCACGCTGCTCGGCGAGGCGGCCCGATCGGGGCTGTTCTCGGTGGACCTGACCGATCCGGCGCTCAACGTCCGGGCCGGAGTGCGCTACTTCCGGCGGCTCCTCGACGCCTTCCGGCGCGAGGAGACGGCCCTCATGGCCTACAACGCCGGGCCGGCCCGCATTCGCGGCTACCTGCGCGCCGGAGAGGTGCCGGAGCGGTTCCGCGCCTACCCCCGGCGCGTGCGGCACGAGGTGACCCGGCTGCGGCGGGCGCTGGGGCCGGCCGCGGGCCAGGCCGTGGCCATCCGCGACCGGGTCGGCTCGTCGCGCTGAGCGCGCGGTCGCGGCCGCACCGCGCGCTCGAGGTCCGGGCCTCGGGCGGGGACGCGCTGGCCGGCCGCCTCTGGCGACGCTCGGAGCCCGGACACCGGGGCCTGCCGTTATACTCACCGCGTGCAGGTCACCGAGATCTTCTTCAGCATCCAGGGGGAGGGGAGCCGCGCCGGTCGCCCCTGCGCCTTCGTGCGCTTCACCGGCTGCGACCTGCGCTGCGTCTACTGCGACACCGCCTACGCCTTCCACGGCGGTCGCCCCATGTCCCGGCCGGAGATCCTGGCCGAGGTAGGCCGCCACCCGACCCGCCTGGTGTGCCTCACCGGCGGCGAGCCCCTGCTGCAGAAGGAGCTCCCCGCCCTGGCCCGGGACCTGCTCGAGCGGGGGTACGAGGTGACCGTCGAGACCCACGGGCAGCTGCCGCTCGACGCCCTGCCGCCGCAGGTGGTGCGCATCGCCGACGTGAAGACGCCGGGGTCGGGCCAGCCGGCCACGGACCTCTCCTGGCTGGCGCGGCTCTCGCCCCGAGACGAGGTCAAGTTCGTGGTCTGCTCGGAGGAGGATTTCCGCTGGTCGCTGGACGTCATCCGGAGCCAGCGGCTGGAGGGGAGGGTGGAGCTGCTCCTCTCGCCCAGCCACGGGCAGGTGGACCCGCGCGATCTGGTGCGCTGGATGCTCGAGAGCGGGGTGCGGGCGCGGCTGAACCTCCAGCTCCACAAGGTGGTGTGGGGCGCCGAGGCCCGGGGAGTGTGACCGCATGACCGAAAAGGCCATCCGCGATCGCCGACGCGGGGACGCCCGGTGATCCCGGGGGCGGGGAGCCTGCTCTTGGCCGTCTCGCTCTCGGCCGCGCCGGCCGATTCCGGGGCCGGCTCCTTCCTGCGGCTGTACGCCGAGACGCGTGCCTTCACCCGCGGCCGGCCGGTCTCGGCCAGGCTCGCGCCCGACGGGCGCTCGGCGCTCTTCCTGCGCGCCCCCCCGCGCGGCCAGACCCAGGCCCTGCTCGAGACCGACCTGGCCACCGGCGCCACGCGGGTGCTCCTCGACCCGGCCGGCGAGGCGGGCCGGGAGCCGAGCGCCGAGGAGCGGGCCCGCCTGGAGCGGCAGCACGTGACCGCCCGCGGGGTGACCGCCTTCCACCTCTCCCGGGACGGCATGACGGTGCTGGCGGAGGCGGCGGGGCGGGCGGTCCTCGTCGACCGGGCCTCCGGCCGCACCCGGGCCGTCCCGGTCGCCGAGGGGGCGGCCACGCCCCGCCTCTCGCCCGACGCGAAGAAGCTGGCCTTCGTCCGCGCCGGCGAGCTCTACGTCCTGGACCTCGCCTCCGGCCGAGCCCGGCGGGTGACCAGCGGCGGAGAGGAGTGGCTCAGCCACGGCCTGGCCGAGTTCGTGGCCCAGGAGGAGATGTCGCGCTTCGAGGGCTTCTGGTGGTCTCCCGACTCCCGCCACCTCGCCTTCCAGGAGACCGACGAGCGAGCCGTGGAGAAGCTGGTCATCGCCGACCCCTTCCATCCCGAGCGGGTTCCCGATCGCTTCGCCTACCCGCGGGCGGGGACGGCCAACGCCAGGGTCCGCTTGGGCGTGGTCGCCGCCGGCGGCGGGCGCCCCGTCTGGATCGGCTGGGACGCCGAGGCCTTTCCCTACCTGGCCACGGTGCGCTGGCCGCGCCGGGGGCCGCTGACCTTGCTGGTCCAGAACCGGGCCCAGACCGAGGAGCGCCTCTACGCCGCCGACCCGGCCACCGGGAAGACGCGGCTCCTCCTGGCGGAGCGCGACGAGGCCTGGCTCAACCTGGACCAGGCGTTCCCGCGCTGGCTGGACGACGGGAGCGGGTTCCTCTGGCTCACCGAGCGCCACGGCGGGCCGGAGATCGAGCACCGGGACGCGCGGGGAGCCCTGCGGGCCTCGCTCACCGCGCCGGCGGCTGGGTTCGTCGAGCTGGTCGGGGTGGACGCGGGGAAGGGGCTGGTCTGGTTCACCGCCTGCGGCGACGACCCGACCCAGGAGCGCCTCTTCCGGACGCGGCTGTCGGGCGGGGCGGCCGAGGAGGTGCCGGTGGGGGCGGGGCCGGCCCAGGTCTCGGCCACGCTCTCCGAGGACGGCGCGGCGCTCCTGGTGACGCGCGCCGCCGAGGGGGAGCTGCCCCGCACCGCGGTCCACCGCGCCGACGGCGCGCGCCTGGTGGAGCTTCCTTCGGTGGCCATCGAGCCGCCCATCGAGCTGCGCTACCAGATCCGCAAGGTGGGTCCGGGCGCCGGCTTCTGGACCACGGTGGTCCGGCCGGCCGCGCTCGAGCCGGGCCGCAGGCTGCCGGTGATCCTGGCGGTGTACGGCGGGCCGGGCCCGGCCGCCTGGCCGCTCCACGGCGCGGCCCGCCAGGCCAGCCGGCGCCTGCTCGACCAGTGGCTGGCCGACCAGGGCTTCCTGGTGGTGTCGGCCGAGGGGCGGGGAACGGCGCGGCGCGGGCGCGCCTTCGAGCGCGCCCTGAAGGGAGACCTGTCCCTGCCCCTGGAGGACCAGGTGGCGGCGCTGCGGGCGCTGGCGGCCGAGGTGCCGGAGATGGACCTCGGCCGGGTGGGCGTCTACGGCTGGTCCTTCGGCGGCACCATGGCGTCCCTGGGCGTGCTGCGGCGCCCGGACGTGTTCCGGGCCGCGGTGGCCGGCGCCCCGGTGGTGGACTGGCGCGACTACGACACCCACTACACCGAGCGCTACCTGGGGCTTCCCCAGGAGCACCCCGAGGCCTACGCGCACAGCTCGTTGCTGGGGGAGGCCGCCGGGTTGTCGCGCCCGCTGCTCCTGGTGCACGGGACCGCCGACGACAACGTCTACTTCTTCCACTCCCTCAAGCTCGCCGACGCCCTCTTCCGCGCCGGCCGATCCTTCGAGTTCCTGCCCCTCGCCGGCGCCACCCACATCTCCCGGGATCCGGAGGCCACCGAGCGCCTGTGGCAGCGCGCGGCGGCCTTCTTCCGCCAGCACCTGTAGGCCCCGGCCGGCGGCCGGGCAGGAATGCCGCCGGCGCCCGCCGGTTGCACCGAGTGAATGGCGGCCGGGCTCGGGCCGTCCTCGAAGACGAAACTTGACGCCGGCGCCCGGCCGGCGCTACGAAAGCGAACGGATGCGCGCACTTGCACTCGCCCTGGCGGCCCTGGCGGCTCCGCCGGCGTCGTCGCCGGGTCCCAGGGTGTCCCTGAACGGCGTGGCCATCGACGGCGTCACCAACCAGCGCTTCGAGAACTGCACCGTCACCATCGACGCCGAGGGCAACGTCAACATCGAGGCCCGGGGGTACGCGGTGCGCCCGGGCGGCGCCCCGGGCTCCCGGGCGGCGCCCATGACCCCGGCGGCGGCGCCGGCCCCGGCCGCCGGCCCGCCCCCCGCCGCGGCGGCCCCGGCGCCGGACAAGCTGACGCGCCGCTACTTCCTGGTCACCGAGCAGACCAGGCCGGACGGCACCCAGTTCGACATCGCGGTCTTCATCAACGCGAAGTGGATCC
This sequence comes from Anaeromyxobacteraceae bacterium, assembly GCA_035655915.1. Classification (GTDB taxonomy): domain Bacteria; phylum Myxococcota; class Myxococcia; order Myxococcales; family Anaeromyxobacteraceae; genus DASTPH01. The sequence continues at coordinate 5,987 of DASRTO010000574.1, read as the reverse complement.
GGGAGCTCAAGTCGCAGGAGGGCCAGGTGGTGACCGAGGTCACCCGCTACCTGCGCCCCGGCCCGAACAAGGTGACCCTGGCGGCCACCAAGCGCCCCGGCGACCGCAAGAGCGGCTCGCCGGACGTGGTCTTCCGCGTGGTCATCGGCGAGGGGGACCAGGGCGGCGACCACGTGCGCATCGACACCCCGCTCGTGGACGCCCGGCGCACGGCGGCCGAGATCGCGGACGTGACCGAGGAGTTCACGATGATGGCGCGCTAGCGGCGGGAGGCCCCGTGTTCAAGATCGACTCCTCCCTGCAGTTCGTCCCCGCCTCCCGCGAGGCGGTGGTGGCCCTGGTGGAGAGCATCAACCAGCCGCAGGTCTCCATCCCCGGGAAGACCTCCCAGGCAGTCCAGGGCTACCTGTGCGGGCTGCGCAACCCCAACGGCACCTTCTCCATCCTGGTGTCCCTGTTCCTCCCCAAGGTCGGCGAGAACGTGGTCTACGTGAGCGACCGGCGGCAGGTGACGCTGGAGGAGTACCGGGAGGTGGAGATCGAGGGGCTCCAGTTCCTGGAGTCGATGGGGTTCATGCTGGACAACCTGAACTTCCGGAACCTGGCCCCCGCCCAGCAGGAGGCCATCCTGAAGCGGGTGCCGGTGTTCTCGCCGCCGCGGCCCCCGGCCCCGGCCCCGGCGGCGCCCCTGGCCAGGGCGGCCGCGCCCGCTCCGGCGCGGCTGGCGCGCTTCCTGGCGAGTTTCTGATCGGCCATGGCCCGCCGCCTCGCCGCCGCGCCCCTCTGGCTGGGCCTCTCGGCGCTGGCCGCCTGCGCCCACGGCCCCTCCGCCAAGGAGAAGGAGAGCGCCGAGATCCACTACAACCTCGGCACCGACGCCCTCCGCAACGGGCGGGCCCAGGACGCGCTGCGGGAGTACGACGAGGCGATCAAGCTGGACGATCGGTTCGCCGACGCGCACATGGGGCGGGGCCTGGTGCTGGAGGTGGCCTTCGGCCGCGACGCCGAGGCGGAGCGCGAGTACCGGCGGGCCCTCGAGCTGCGTCCGGGCTACTCCGAGGCCCACAACAACCTCGGCCAGCTATTGGCCCGGAACGGCCGGCTGGAGGAGGCGCTCCGGGAGTTCGACGCGGCGCTGCAGAACATGCTCTACAAGGAGCCCTGGGTGGCGCGCTGCAACAAGGGCCAGGCCCTGTGGCGGATGGGCAAGAAGGACGAGGGGCTGGCCGAGTTCCGCTCGTGCCTGAACCAGGCCCCCCGCTTCTGCCAGGGCCACCGGGAGCTGGGCCGGCTGTGGCTCTCCGACGGGAAGGCCCGCGAGGCCCTCGAGGAGTTCACCGAGTACGCCCGCACCTGCGAGCGCGCCCCCGACGCCTGGTACCAGCTCGGGCTGGCGTACCTCCGGGCCGGCGACGCCGACAAGGCGCGCCAGGCCCTGGACAAGTGTTTGAGCCTGGGGGCCGAGGGGGCGCTGGCCGACGACTGCCGCCGCGCCCGCGAGCCGCTGCGGTGAGGCCGGGGTCGTGAAGCCGGATCCCGACGCGGTCGCCGCCTTCGGCCGGCACCTGCTCCGGGAGCGCGAGCTCCGCGGGCTCCGGCGCGAGGAGGTGGCGCGGCGCACCAAGCTGCCCCCGGCGCTGGTGGAGGCCCTCGAGTCCGGCGACGCCGAGCGCATGCCGCCCCGCGCCTACCTGCTCGGCTACCTGCGGAGCTACGCCGCCGCGGTGGGGCTCGACCCCGACGACGTGGTGCTGCGTTGGCAGGAGTCCGAGCCGGGCGCCGCGCCGGCCCCGGAGGCGCCTCGGCGCCGCCGCCGCTGGGTGATGGTGGCCGCGGCCCTGGCGATCCTGGCGGCGGCCCTGATCCTCCTGCAGGCGCGCTCGCGCCCGGCGTCCCCGGAGCGTCCCCGGCGCCCCGCCGAGCGCGGGGCTTACCAGCCGCCGGAGGCCCCGACCGGGTCGGGGCGGTGACGGCCCGGGACGGAGCGCGGGACCAGGTGAGTCCGCACCTCAAGCTCCGGGCCATCGTGCTCCGCACCGTCGACTACGGGGAGTCGGACCGGGTGGTCACCCTCCTCACCGCGGAACGGGGCAAGCTGGCCGCCTTCGCGCGCGGGGCGCGCGCCTCGAGGCGGCGCTTCGGCGGGGCGCTCGAGCCCTTCACGCTCCTGGCGGTGGAGGCCAGGGAGCGGCGCGGGGCGGAGCTCCTCTGGCTCGCCTCGGCGCAGGTGGAGCGCGGGTTCGGCACCCTGCGGGGGGACCTGGCCCGCATCGCCTGCGCCGCCTACGCCTGCGAGCTGGCGCGCGAGCTGACGCGCGACGCCGAGCCGCACCCGGACCTGTTCCAGCTGCTGTGCGCGTATCTAACGTCCCTGGACGCCGCCCCCCCGGCGGCGGCGGGGCTGCGCGCCTTCGAGATCGGCGCGCTCCGGTCCGCCGGCCTGGGGCCGCGCCTCGACTGCTGCGCCCGGTGCGGCCAGGCGCCGGCGGAGGGGACCCGGCGGCGATTCGACCCGGCCCACGGCGGGCTGCTGTGCCAGCGCTGCGCCGCCTTCGCCTCGCCGGCTGCGCGCGACCTGTCGCCGGAGACGGCGCGGGCACTGCTCCACCTCGACGCCCGCGGGGCGGCCGGCGCCGAGCTCGGCCCGGAGGTGGCGCGGGAGGCGCGGGAGGCGCTGACCGCGTTCATCGAGTACCACCTGGGGCGCCGCCTCCAGAGCCGGCGCTTCCTCGACGAGCTGGGGCCGGCGCTGGCGGGGAGCGGGAATTGACAGGGGCGCCCGGCCTACCCTAGTTTCGATCCTCCGCCTTCCACACCGAGGTCGCGCGTGACCTTCCAGGACCTGATCCTCGCCATGCAGAGCTACTGGGCCAGGCGCGGGTGCATCCTGGCGCAGGGCTACGACCTGGAGGTGGGCGCCGGGACCATGAACCCGGCCACCTTCCTGCGGGTGCTGGGGCCGGAGCCGTGGAACGTGGCCTACGTGGAGCCGTCCCGCCGGCCCGCGGACGGGCGCTTCGGCGACAACCCCAACCGCCTCTACCAGCACCACCAGTTCCAGGTGATCCTGAAGCCCAACCCCCCCGACGTGCAGGAGATCTACCTGGGGTCGCTCGAGGCCATCGGCATCGACCCGCTCCGGCACGACATCCGCTTCGTCGAGGACGACTGGGAGAGCCCGACCCTGGGCGCCTGGGGCCTGGGGTGGGAGGTGTGGTGCGACGGGATGGAGATCACCCAGTACACCTACTTCCAGCAGGCGGGTGGGTTCGACGTGAAGCCGGTGGCGGCCGAGCTGACCTACGGCCTGGAGCGCATCGCCATGTACCTGCAGGACGTGGAGAACGTCTTCGACGTCGAGTGGGTCAAGGGGGTGAAGTACCGCGAGGTCTTCCACCGCAACGAGGTGGAGATGAGCGAGTACAGCTTCCACCAGAGCGACCCGCAGATGCTCTTCGCGCTCTTCGGGATGTACGAGAAGGAGTGCCAGCGGCTGCTCGCCGCCGGGCTGCCGCTGGCGGCCTACGACTACTGCCTCAAGTGCTCGCACACCTTCAACCTGCTCGACGCCCGCGGCGCCATCAGCGTCACCGAGCGGGCGGCCACCATCGGCCGGGTCCGGGCGCTGGCGCACGGGTGCGCGCGGGGATACCTGGACTCGCGTGAGGCGCTTGGGTTCCCGCTGCTGGCCGCCCGGGAGCGGGGCGCGGCGGTGGAGGCGGCCCGGGCGGCCCGCGCGGCCCGGGAGGAGCGGGCCTAGGCCCGCGGAGGGATCGACGTGGCGGACCTCCTGTTCGAGATCGGCGCCGAGGAGATCCCGGCCGGCTTCGTGCCGCCGGCGCTCCGCCAGCTGGAGGCGGACCTGGCCTTCGCCCTGGGGGAGGCACGGCTGGCCCACGGCGAGGTGAAGGCGGTGGGGTCGCCCCGGCGGCTGGCGGTGTGGGCCAGGCAGGTGGCCCCCCGGCAGGCCGACGGCCGCACCGAGGCGCTGGGGCCCCCGGTGGCCCAGGCCTTCGACGCCGAGGGGCGTCCCACCCAGGCGGCGCTGGGGTTCGCCCGCAGCCAGGGCGTGGACGTCGGCAAGCTTTCCCGCGTGCAGACCCCCAAGGGGGAACGGGTGGCGGTGACCCGGATCGAGAAGGGGAAGAGGGCCGAGCAGGTGCTTCCCGCCATCCTGGAGCGGCTGGTGGCCGGGCTCCGCTTCAAGAAGTCGATGCGCTCCCGCTGGGACGAGGTGACCTTCGCCCGGCCGGTGCGCTGGCTGGTGGCGCTGTACGGCGGGCGGCTCCTGCCGGTGCGGTACGGCGAGGTGCGATCGGGCAAGGTCACCCATGGCCACCGCTTCCTCCACCCCGGGGCCATCCCGCTCTCCGGCGCCCCCGAGGACTACCTCTCCAGGCTGCGCCGCGCCAAGGTGCTGGTCGACCCGGCCGAGCGGCGGGCCGCCGTGGAGAAGGAGCTGCTCCGGGCCGCCCGGCAGGCGGGCGGCTCGGTCCGCCCCGACGAGGCGCTGCTGGACCAGGTGGTCCACCTGGTGGAGTACCCCAGCGCGGTGGCCGGGGAGTTCGAGAAGGCGAACCTGGCGCTGCCCGCCGAGGTGGTCATCTCCGAGATGCGCAACCACCAGCGCTACTTCGCGGTGGTGGACCGCCAGGGGCGCCTGCGGAACCGCTTTGTGGCCGTCTCCGGGACGCCGGTGAAGGACCCCCGCCTGACCCGCCACGGCTACGAGCGGGTGCTCCGGGCCCGCCTCGCCGACGCCCGCTTCTTCTTCGACGAGGACCGCAAGCGCCCCCTACGCGACCGCATCGAGAGCCTGGGGCGGCGCACCTACCAGGCCCGGCTGGGCAGCGAGCTGGACCGGACCCACCGCATCGGCGCCATCGCCCAGGGGCTGGCCCGCGCGCTCGGCAAGGAGGAACTCACGGCCGATCTCCTGGAGGCGGCGCGGCTGTGCAAGACCGACCTCACCACCGGCATGGTGGGGGAGTTCCCCGAGCTGCAGGGGATCATGGGCGGCTACTACGCCCGCCTGGAGGGGATGAAGCCGGAGATCGCCGACGCCATCGAGGACCACTACCGGCCGCTGGGCGCATCCGAGGAGATGCCGCGCGGCGACCTGGGGGCCCTGCTGGGGCTGGCCGACCGGCTGCACGCCCTGGTCGGCATCGTCGGGGTGGGCGAGAAGGCCACCGGCGCCGCCGACCCCTTCGGCCTGCGGCGCGCCGCCATCGGCATCCTGCGCATCCTCATGGACCGCGGCTACCATCTCTCGCTGGCCGCCGCGGTGGAGACGGCGCTCGACGCCCTGCAAGGGGTGAAGCTGGCCGCCGACCGCGCCGTGGTGGCCGGACAGGTGCTGGACTTCGTGGCCAAGCGCCTGGAGGGGCTGTGGGGAGAGGAGGTCCCGGCCGACCTGGTCGCCGCTGTGCTCTCGGTCGGCTTCGACGACGCCGTGGACGCGCGCCGCCGGCTGGAGGCCCTGGCGGCGGCCAAGGCCCGCCCCGACTTCGTCCCCCTGGTGACCACCTTCAAGCGGGTCGCCAACATCCAGGAGAAGGCCGGAGGGGCGGGCCCGACCCGGGTGGACACGGCCCTGCTGCGCGACGAGGCGGAGATCCACCTGGATCAGGAGCTCAGCCGGGTCGAGCGCCAGGTGACGCGCCTGCGGGCCTCCAGGGACTACTCCGCCGTCCTCGGCGCGGTGGCCGGACTCAAGCCGGCGGTGGACCGGTTCTTCGACGAGGTGCTGGTCATGGCCGAGGAGCCGGCGCTGCGGGACAACCGCCTCGGCCTCATGCGCCGGGTGGGGGCGCTCTTCGCGGGCCTGGCCGACTTCCGGCGCCTCCAGGTCGAGGCGACCGCCGCCGGTCCGGTTGCCGCTTGACCCCGGGTCCGCCGCAAGGCTAGGGTTCGCGCCCCAGGTGGCGGATTTCTCGAACAGGATCGCGCTCCTCGCGCTCGCCGCCGCGGCCGGCTGCAGCGAC
>DASRTO010000573.1:0-9677 GCA_035655915.1 Anaeromyxobacteraceae bacterium | reverse complement strand
GGCGGGGGCGCGATCCGATCCGGGTGGTGCTCGATTCCCGTTTGCGGCTGCCGCCCCGGCTCCGCCTCTTCCGGCAGCGATCCCCGGCCCCCACCCTGGTGGCCCACGTCTCGGGGCGGCCCCGGCCACGCCCCGGCGTGGAGTACCTGCGCTGCCGCGGCCGCAGCGGGCGGGTGGACCTCGGCGACCTGCTGGCCCGCCTGGCCGCCCGCGGCGTGGTCAGCCTGCTGGTGGAGGGGGGCGCCGAGGTACACGCCAGCTTCCTCCGGGAGCGGCTGGCGGACCGGGTGGTGCTCTTCGTGGCGCCGGCGGTGGTGGGCGGAGACGGGCTCGGCTGGAGCGGAGCGCTGGGCGTGCGCCGCATGGCCGAGGCGCTGCGGCTCTTGGAGGTCGAGGTCGGGCGCGCCGGCGAGGACCTGGTGGTGTCCGGGCGGCTGGCGCCGGCCCGGGGGATCGGCGCCGTCAGGCCTCGACGCGAGACCCGAGCAGCTTCAGGAACTGGCCCATCCACGCGGCGTGCGCCGGCCAGGCCGGGGCGGTGACCAGGTTGCCGTCGGTGACGGCGTTGGAGAAGGTGGCGTTCACCTCGCCCCAGCGCGCGCCGGCGGCGACGCACTCCGGCCCGACCGCCGGGTAGGCGATGCAGGCGCGATTCTGCAGCACCCCGGCGGCCGCCAGGATCTGGGGGCCGTGGCAGATGGCGGCGATGGGCTTCTTCGCCTTGTCGAAGGCCTGCACCAGCTCCAGGACGCGGGGCTTGAGCCGCAGGTACTCCGGGGCGCGCCCCCCGGGGATGACCAGCGCGTCGTAGTCGCCGGGGCGGACCTCCTCGAACGCGGCGGTGATGGCGAAGCGGTGCCCGGGCAGCTCGGCGTAGGTCTGGTCGCCCACGAAGTCGTGCACCGCGGTCTTCACGGTCTCGCCCTTCTTCTTGCCGGGGCAGACGGTGTCGACCGCGTGCCCGACCATGGTCAGGATCTGGTAGGGCACCATCGCTTCGTAGTCCTCCACGAAGTCGCCGACGAGCATCAGGATCTTCTTGGCTGCCATGCGAACAGCCTCCTTCCCCTCCGGACCCGGGTACCGTTCACTTGTAGCCCGGAGCCTGGCGGGGTCGATTCCCCTTCTGGGGAGGGCGGCGGCCCCGAGCGGGGCGGCCCCGCCTTTCCCCGGCACCGGCGCCAGGGTCACCAGCCGCAGGTCCTGCCGGCGTTCCTGGCGCGCAACCACTCGCGGAGCGGTGCGTAATACGCGACGAGCGGGCCCGCGTCCGCCCGGCGCTGCCCGGTGAGCGCCTCCATGGCGTCCGGCCAGGGCCGCGAGGCGCCCATGGCCATCATCGCCTGGAGACGCTTGCCCGCCTCCTTCGAGCCGAAGATGGAGCACTGGTGGAGCGGTCCCTTCCACCCGGAGGCGCGGCAGAGCGCCTGGTGGAACTGGTACTGGTAGATGCGCGCCAGGAAGTAGCGAAGGTAGGGGACGTTGGCGGGGACGTGGTACTTGGCGCCGGGGTCGAAGTCGCGCGCCTCGTCCCGCGGCGCCGGTGCGTCCACGCCCTGGTAGATCCGGCGCAGCTCCCACCAGCGGGCGTTGTAGCGGTCCGGCGCCAGCCGGCCGGAGAAGACCTCCCAGCGCCACTGGTCCACCAGCCGCCCGAAGGGGAGGAAGGCGATGCCCTCGAGCGCGTTCCGCATCTGGTGGTTGAGCACGGCGCGCTCGTCCCGCGGGACCTCCGCGATCAGCCCGGCGGACTGGAGGTACGCCGGCGTCATCGAGAGCGGCGAGATGGTGTCGCCCAGGGCCTCGTGGAAGCCGTCGTTGGCGCTTCCCTGCAACAGGAACGGCAGGCCGACGTACGCGCGCTGGTAGTAGTTGTGGCCCAGCTCGTGGTGGATGGTGATGAAGTCCTCCTCGATGGGCCGGATGCACATCTTGATGCGCAGGTCGCCCGAGGAGGTGACGTCCCAGGCGCTGGCGTGGCACACCACCTCCCGGTCGCGCGGCTTCGTCAGCATCGAGCGCTCCCAGAACGTCTTCGGCAGCGGCTGGAGCCCCAGGGAGGTGAAGAAGCCCTCGGCGCGCCTGGCCATCTTGACGGCGTCGTACCTCTGCCGCCGGAGGGCGGCGGTGAGGTCGATCGATCCGACGCCCGGGTACGGCTCGAGGTCCCCGGCGAGGTTGCTCCATTCCTGCGCCCAGATGTTCCCCAGGAGGTGCGCCGGGATGGGCTTCCCGTCGGGGACCGTCCCCTTGCCGTAGATCCGCTGCAGGCGCCCCCGCACGTAGCAGTGCAGCTCGTCGTAGAGCGGCTTCACCTCGCGCCACAGCCGGTCCACGTCGGCCTCGAGCTCGGCCGGCGTCATGTCGTAGCCGGATCGCCACAGGGCGCCGAGGTCCTCGAAGCCGATCTCCCTCGCGCCCTCGTCGCCGAGCTCGACCAGCCGCGCGTAGAGCGGCTTCATCTCGCGGGAGATGGAGTGCCAGCCCAGCCAAGCCCGCCGGAGCGCGGCCTCGTCGCGGCTCTTCTGGAAGATCGTCTCCGTCTCCAGGATGTCGTGGCAGGCCGGCGGCGCCTTCCCCGGCGAGGGCGGGTCGCACCACTTCCCCTTCCCGTAGAGGCCCTCGAGCCTGGCGGCGATCTCCGCCAGCTCGCGCCGCCTGGCGGGGTCGCGCGGCGCGGGGAGGCTCGAGCTCAGCTTGAGCAGGTGCAGCATCCGCCTGGTCTCGGGGTCCGCCGCGGCGCCGTCGAACCGCGCCGCCTCGGGGATGGTTCGCGAGAGGTACGCCATGAGGTCCTCGTTCATGGCGGCGGAGTTCCGCTCGGTGTCGTCGGTGATGTCAGTGGCCTTGATCCAGTCGGCGGTGGCGGCGCGCACGGTGAGGCGCTTCAGCTCCTCGTTCACCCGCTGGACGAACGCGGTGGCCTCGGCCGGGGTCGGGGTGGAGGCCGGTCCCGGCGGTGCCTGCAGCGGCGCCTGGGCGGCGGCGGGTCGGACCAGGACGGCGAGCAGCGCGGTGGCGAGGGCGGATGGGGCTCTCATGGCGGGGCATTCTAGACACCGCCCGCCAGCCGGTGCCACCCGTCCGGGATGGAACGGAGCGGGGGCCGGGCCTAGTGCCGCGACCAGAGCTCATCGCTCCGGGCGGCACTAGGCTCCTTCGCAAGGGGGCGTGCCGCCCCCCTCCGTCGGCGGAGCCGCCGGAGCCTCCCCCCTGCTACGGCCGGACTCCCGGCCGGGGCCGCTATCGCGGCCCGAAAGCAGATCGATACGCATGGGGCGCGGCACTAGGGCCCATGGGCGGCGGCCCACCTCCTCCGCGGTCGGCTAGGATGGGCCATGGCCCACTGGCAGGATCGACCCGAGGCGAGGTGGAAGGCGTTCCGCTTCAACCAGCCGTACGCCAGGGGGCTGCGGCGGCTGAGGGAGGAGGTGCTCGCGAAGACCGACTTCGACCCGGCCACGTTGTGGCAGTGGGGCACCATGCAGGCCACGGCCCTGGTCGAGGTGCTGAAGGGATGCGAGAGGGCCTTCGGGTCCCAGGGGCAGGAGGTGGTCTTCCAGGCCCTGCGGCGCGTCGGGCTCGACGTAGGGCGGCAGATCCTGGCCGGGACCGAGCCCGCCGAGGGGATGACCGGGGCGGAGTTCGCCTCGTTCTACGCCACCGTCATCAACCGCATCGCCTACGCCTCGCTCGAGGCGCCTCGCATCGACGGGGACGGGCGCGCCTCCTTCGACATCCTATGGTGCCCGCACCAGGACCAGTACGCCGCCTTCGACTGCCGCGTGCAGCGCTATTTCGTGCAGGGGATGCTCGACGCCGCCCGCGAGCACGCGGCCCGGTTCGGCTTCGAGGTCCGCTTCGACAGCACCATCCCCTCCGGGGCGGCCACCTGCCACTTCACGCTGTGGGCGCCGGCCCCCGGCGAGAGGAGCGCCTGGGAGGAGGACACCAGGCGCATCGAGCGGAAGGCGCTCGAGATCGCGAAGAAGAGCGGCTGAGGCGCCGGGCGTGGCGAAGATCCCGGAACGAGGCTAGGATTCGGCCACCGATGTTCACCGGCCTGGTTTCGGACGTGGGGGTGGTGGAGCGCGTCGAGCCCCGCTCGGGCGGCGTGCGGCTGGTGGTGCGCCCGGGGCGCATCCGCGCCGACGAGCTGGCGCTCGGGGAGAGCGTGGCCTGTTCCGGCTGCTGCCTCACCGTGGTGGAACGGGGGAACGGCCTCGTGGCCTTCGACGCGGTGCCGGAGACGCTCTCCCGCACCACCCTGGGCGGCTGGCGCCCCGGTACCCGCGTAAATTTGGAGTTGGCCCTCACCTTGGCCGATCGCCTGGGGGGACACGTGGTCCAGGGGCACGTCGACGCGGTGGGGGAGGTGCTCCACCGGGCGGCGGAGGGGCAGGGCGCCCGCCTCGCCATCTCGCTGCCGGCCGCCATCGCCCCCCTGGTGGCCGAGAAGGGGTCCATCGCCGTGGACGGGGTCTCCCTGACCGTGGCCCGGGCCCACCGCGACCGCTTCGAGGTGGCGCTCATCCCCGAGACCCTGGCCCGCACCACCCTGGGGGCGGCGGAGCCGGGCGCGCGCCTCAACCTGGAGGCGGACGTGGTGGCCCGCCACGTGGCGCGCCTCCAGGAGTTCGCGGCCGCGGGCACGCTCTCCGAGGAGGCGCTCCGCGCCTGGGGCTACGGCGGAGGCCGCGCATGAGGGACCACGCCGCTCATGCCGTGCAGCGCGTCGACGGGGCCCTGGCGGCGCTTCGCCGGGGGCGCCTCGTCATCCTCACCGACGACGAGGACCGCGAGAACGAGGGCGACCTGTGCATCGCCGCGGAGAAGGTGACGCCGCAGGCGGTGAACTTCATGGCCCTCCACGGCCGCGGCCTCATCTGCCTGGCGCTGGCCGAGGAGAAGGTGAAGGCCCTCAACCTGCCCCTCATGGTCCCCGAGTCGCAGAACGCCTCCACCTTCGGGACCGCCTTCACGGTCTCCATCGAGGCGGCGCACGGGGTCACCACCGGCATCAGCGCCAGGGACCGGGCCCACACCATCCTCACCGCGGTGCGCGACGACGCCAGGCCCGAGGACCTGGTGCGCCCCGGCCACGTCTTCCCGCTGCGGGCGCGGCCCGGCGGGGTGCTGGTGCGGGCCGGCCAGACCGAGGGCTCGGTGGACCTGGCGCGCCTGGCGGGACTCAAGCCGGCCGGGGTCATCTGCGAGGTGATGAAGGACGACGGCACCATGGCGCGGATGCCCGATCTGGAGAGGCTCTCCCAGGAGTTCGACCTTCCCATCGTCTCGGTGGCGGACCTCATCGCCTACCGCATGCTCAAGGACTCGCTGGTGCGGCGGGCCGCCTCGGCCCCGCTGCCGACCGCCTGGGGCCAGTTCGAGGCGGTGGCCTACGACAACGACGTGGACCGCCACACCCACGTGGCCCTGGTGCGGGGACGCTGGAAGCCGGGGGAGGCGGTGCTGGTGCGCGTCCACTCGAGGTGCCTCACCGGCGACGTGTTCGGAAGCGAACGCTGCGACTGCGGGCCGCAGCTCCACGCGGCGCTGGGCCAGATCGCCCGCGCCGGCAAGGGCGTGCTCCTGTACCTGGACCAGGAGGGGCGGGGCATCGGCCTGGCCAACAAGCTCAAGGCCTACAACCTCCAGGACCAGGGGCTCGACACCGCCGAGGCCAACCTGAAGCTTGGCTTCAAGCCCGACCTGCGCGACTACGGCATCGGGGCCCAGATCCTGCGCGACCTGGGAGTGCGGAAGATGCGCCTCCTCACCAACAACCCCAAGAAGATCGTCGGCCTGGAGGGGTACGGGCTGGAGGTGGTGGAGCGGGTCCCCATCGAGATGGCGCCGTCGCGCCGCAACCGGGCCTACCTGGTGGCCAAGCGGGACAAGCTCGGCCATCTGCTCACTCTCGCCCCGCCCGCGGCGTCGCGCCGGTCCTCGCGGCGCCCCGCCGCCCGCAAGCGGCTGAAAGGACACACGCCATGAAGGTCCACGAAGGCTCGCTGGTCGCCACCGGGCTGCGCGTCGGGCTGGTGGTGTCGCGCTTCAACTCGCTCGTCACCGAGCAGCTGCTCTCGGGGGCGCTGGACGCGCTGCGCCGCCACGGCGTGGCCGAGGACGCCATCGAGGTGTTCCGCTGCCCCGGCACCTTCGAGCTGCCGGCGGTGCTCGGGCGCGCCGCCGCCACCGGCCGCTTCGACGCGCTGGTGGCGCTGGGCGCGGTCATCCGCGGCGGCACCCCCCACTTCGAGTACGTGGCGGCCGAGGCGGTGAAGGGCGTGGCGGCGGCGTCGCTGGAGGCCGGCTGCGCCGTCTCGCTGGGAGTCCTCACCTGCGACACCATGGAGCAGGCCCTGGAGCGGGCCGGCCTCAAGGGCGGCAACAAGGGGTTCGAGGCAGCGGTAGCCGCCATCGAGCAGGCGAATCTCCTCAAGGGCCTCGGCAAGGGCCGGGGCTAGGGCCGGCGGGATGGCGGCGGCCAGGCGCACCAAGTCCCGCGAGCGGGCCCTGCAGGCGCTCTACCAGATCGACGTGGCCTCGACCGACCTGGAGGAGGCCCTGGCCCGCTTCTGGCGCAGCTTCGAGCCGGTGGAGCGCGAGGTGCGCGAGACGGCCGAGGTGCTGGTCCGCGGCGTGGCCGCCCACCGCCGGCAGATCGACGAGGCCATCGAGGCGGTGTCGATGAACTGGCGCCTCGACCGCATGGCCAAGGTTGACCGCAACGTGCTGCGCCTGGCGGTGCACGAGCTCCTGCACCGGCCCGAGGTCCCGGTGAAGGTGGTCATCGACGAGGCCATCGAGCTGGGCAAGAAGTTCGGCAGCGAGAGCTCGGGGGCCTTCGTGAACGGGGTCCTCGACCGGATCGCCGCCGGCCTGCCGGCGGCGCGCCGCGGGGAGGGCTAGCCGATGGCGCTGCGGATCGAGACCGCCGACCTGGCGCTCGGGACCCTGGACGCGCTGGAGGTGGACGCCCTGGCCGTCCCGGTGGGGCCGGGCCGGCCGCTCGGCGGCCTGGCCGCCTTCGTGGACTGGCGCCTCTGCGGAGCCATCGCCCGCGCCGTCCGCGGCGGGCTCTTCGCCACCGAGGCCGAGGAGGCGCTGCTGCTGCCCACCGGCGGGCGCCTGCGGAGTCCCCGCGTCTTCTGCTTCGGGCTGGCGCGCGAGCCGCTGGACGGGGCAGGCTTCGCCGCCGCGGCCCGCCGCGTCCACGACGCCATGGCCCGCGCCGGCAGCCGCGCTTTCGCCACCGCCCTGCCCCGGGTCGAGCCGGGCGTGCCGGCGCCGCGGCTGTGGCTGGAGGCGGCGCTTTCCCGTCCGCCGGAGCGGCTGGTGCTCCTCGGCGACGGCCGGGCCCTGGCCCGGGCCCTGGAGTCGGCGCGGGGGGAGCTCTCCGCCGCGGTGGAGGTGGCCTTCGCGCCCCCGCGCCTCCAGCCGGCGGCGAAGGCCGCCGTCTTGCCGCCCCGAAGTGCCGTGGTACGCTGATCGGGCCGACCCCCGGGTCCGTCCCCATGGCCGATCGCCGCTCCCAGAAGGCGGTCTCCGAGTTCCTCTCCGAGGCGCAGGAGACCGTCGAGACGCTGGCCCGGGAGCTCCTGCACCTCGAGAGCGCCCGGCGGGGCGAGGAGGCGGACCCGCAGGTGCTGAATGCGGTGTTCCGGGGGGCGCACTCGCTCAAGGGCCTGTCCTCCATGTTCGGCGTCGAGCGCATGGCCAGGCTGGCCCACGCGCTCGAGGACCTGCTCGACGAGGTCCGCCTGGGGCGCCGTCCGCTCGACGGTGCCACCCTCGACCTGCTGCTGGAGGCGCCCGACCTCCTGAACCGCATCCTGGCCGAGGAGGCGCAGGGCGGGCTGACGAACACCGACGGGCCGGCCGAGGACCTCTCGCGCCGACTGCGCAGCGCCTCCCCGCCGCCGCCCTCCCCCCATCCCGGAGGGGACTACGACCTCGGCCCGGAGGTGCGCCAGGTGCTCACCGAGTACGAGGAGCACCGGCTCGCCGCCAACGCCCGCAAGGGCGTCTCCCTCTACCGGATCCGGGCCGCTTTCGACCTCGCCACCTTCGACCAGGGGCTGGCCGGCCTCAACGCGGCGCTGCGCCCCGTCGGCGAGGTGATCTCGACGCTGCCGTCGTCCCGGCCCGGCCATCCCAGCACCATCGCCTTCGAGGTGCTCCTGGGATCGAAGGAGCCTGCCTCGCGGGTGCAGGCCGCCGTCGGTGCCCGGGCCGAGGTGGCCGAGGTCCCGCGGCGGGCCGCCGCCCCCTCCCGGGAGCCGCCGCCTCCGGCCTCGCGGCCCCCAGCCGAGCCCCATCCCTCGGACGCGCCGGACGCCTCGTTGCGCTCGGTCTCCCAGGCGGTGCGGGTGGACATCCGCAAGCTCGACGGCCTCATGAACGCCGTGGGGGAGCTGTCCCTGGTGAAGGCCAACCTCTTCCGCATCGCCGACCTGGCGCGCTCGGTGGGGGCCGAGCTGGGCCTGGAGCTGTGGCGGGAGGCCCGGACGCTGGAGCGGCGCCTCGCCGAGCTGCAGGGCGGCATCCTCGAGGTGAGGATGGTCCCGCTCTCGCAGGTCTTCGACAAGCTCAGCCGCATGGTGCGCAAGATCTCGCGGGAGGTGGACAAGGAGATCGACTTCCAGGTGTCCGGCGGCGACGTGGAGCTGGACAAGCTCATCGTGGAGGAGCTCTCCGACCCGCTGATGCACCTCATCCGCAACGCCATCGACCACGGCATCGAGCCCCCCCGGGAGCGGGCCCGCGCTGGCAAGCCCCGCGCCGGGCGGGTGGCGCTCTCGGCGCGGCAGCGGGGCAACCACGTGGAGATCGCGGTGGAGGACGACGGCGGCGGCATCGACGAGGAGCGGGTGCGCGAGGTGGCGCTGCAGCGGGGGCTGGTTGCGGCCGAGGCGCTGCGGGAGATGGCCCGGCGCGACCTGCTCAACCTGGTCTTCGTCCCCGGCTTCTCCACCGCCCGCCAGGTGACGGCGCTCTCCGGCCGCGGCGTGGGCATGGACGTGGTGAAGAGCAACCTGGCGGCCATGTCCGGGATCATCGAGCTGTCCAGCGAGAAGGGGCGCGGCACGCGCTTCGAGCTGACGCTGCCGGTGACCCTGGCCATCGTCCGGGCCCTGGTGGTGAAGGTATCCGGGCACAGCTACGCCGTGCCCCTGAACAGCGTGCTCGAGATCCTGGCCCTGGAGCCCAGGGACATCCGCACCATCGAGACCCGCGAGGTGCTCACGCTGCGCGGCGCCACCGTGCCCCTGGTCCGGCTGGGGACCTTCTTCGGGCTCGCCGCCGCGGGCCCATCGCCGGCGCTGGCCTGGCCGCCCGGCAAGCTGTACGTGGTGGTGGTGGGGCTGGCGCAAGAGCGGCTGGGCGTGGCGGTGGACGACATCGCCGGCCAGCAGGACATCGTGGTGAAGCCGCTCGGCAAGGCACTCGAGGGCCTGCGCGGCGTGGCCGGGGCCACCGACCTCGGCGGGCGGCGCACCGTGCTGGTGCTCGACGTGGGCGCCGTCATCGAGGACGTGCTGCGCGGCTCGCCGGCGCGGCAGGCCGCCGGGTAGACCTGGACCGTCACCTGGGCCGCGGCCCCGGCTCACGGTAGACTCGGAGGGGAATGGACTTCCTGGAGATCCGCCGCAAGGCCAAGGAACGGGCCG
>DASRTO010000572.1:0-13139 GCA_035655915.1 Anaeromyxobacteraceae bacterium | reverse complement strand
TGAACCAGGGCTACCTGCCCTGCATCGTCCACTCCATCGACCGGCAGCGCTACTATGACTCGCTGCGCCTGCCCGAGCCGCAGTTGCGCGAGATCATGCTGGAGGCGATGGAGAACGGCCTGGAGAGCGCCGAGAAGTTCTTCGCCGCCGCGGCCGCGGGGCGGACCAAGAAGGTCGCCCGCTAAGGGCCGGCCGGCACCTGCCCCAGCCAGGGCCAGGGCGCCCCGGCCGCAAGCGGCCGACAACCGGACGGTTTCCAGCCTGGGTCCGACGCGACCGTAGCGGCGCAGGCGTCGGTCGTGTATTAGGCTACGCCCCGATGCTGTTGGGAGCCCACGAATCCATTGCCGGAGGGCACGCCGAGGCCTTCGCCCGGGCAGAGGCCGACGGGGCGGACTGCCTCCAGATCTTCGTCCGCAGCCCCCGGGGCTGGGCCGCCCCGGCCATCGCCCGGGACGAGGTGACCCGCTTCCGCGCCGAGGCCCGCCGCACCGGCATGCCCACCGCCGCCCATTCCACCTACCTCGCCAACCTGGCGGCCGCCGACGCCGTCCTGCGCCGCCGCAGCCAGGCCGCGCTGGCCGACGAGCTCTTCCGCTGCCAGGCTCTCGGGATCCCTTTCCTCATCTTCCACCCGGGGAGTCACCCGGACGAGGCCACCGGCGTCCGGCTGGTGGCGGCGGGGATGGCCGTCGCCCTGGCCAGGGTCCCGGGTCGCTCCATGCTGCTCGTGGAGATCACCGCCGGCCAGGGCTCTTCCCTGGGATGGCGCTTCGAGCAGGTGGCGGCCATCCGCCAGGCCGTCCCGGGCCGACTGCGGCGGCGGGTGGGGGTCTGCTTCGACACCTGCCATGCCTTCGCCGCCGGCTACGACCTCGGCACCGCCGACGGCTACGCCGCCACCTTCCGGGCCCTCGACCGGTCGGTGGGGCTCGAGCACGTCAAGGCGTTCCACCTCAACGACTGCCAGAAGCCGCTCGGCTGCCGCGTCGACCGCCACGAGCACATCGGGAAGGGCCACATGGGGCTCGAGGCCTTCCGGCTGCTCCTGAACGACCGGCGCTGGAAGGACGTCCCCGGCTTCCTCGAGACCGAGCAGCGCTTCGCGGAGAACTTGAAGGTGCTCCGCTCGCTGGTCCGCGCATGAACAAGACCCTCCAGGCCCCCCCCCGTCCCGACGCCGGACGCCTCCGCCCGCGGCCGGCGGCCCGCAACGGCGCCGAGCCGCCCTGGCTGCGTGCCGCCCGGGGGAAGCTCGACCGGCTGGTGGAGTATGCCCGCTCCCACCGCCGCGCCCTGATCCTCACCCACGACAACCCGGACCCCGACTCCATCGCCGCTGGCGTCGGGCTGGCCTGGCTCCTGGAGAAGCTCGCCGGGATCCAGGCCACGGTGGCCTACGGCGGCATCGTGGGCCGCGCCGAGAACCGGGCCCTGGTGCGGGTGCTCAAGCTCCCGGTGGTGCCCCTGGCCCGGGTGGTCTTCGACGACTTCGACCTCATCTGCATGGTGGACACCCAGCCCGAGCAGGGGAACCACTCCCTGCCGGCGCGCCACTTCCCCGACGTGGTCATCGACCACCACCCGGAGCGGCCGGAGTCCAAGCTCTGTCCCGTCGCCGACGTGGGCGGCGAGATGGGCACCACCTCCACCGTGGTGGCCGACTACTTCCGCTCCAGCGGCCTCACCCCACCGCCGGAGATCGCCACCGCCCTCTTCTACGGCATCAAGGCCGACACCCGCGACCTGGGCCGGGAGACCACCGGCACCGACGTCGAGGCCTACCTGTGGCTCTTCCCCATGGTGGACAAGGAGGCGCTGGCCGAGATCGAGCACCCGCGCCTCCCGGCCGAGTACTTCCGCCTCTACCACGCCGCCATCGAGCGGGCCCAGGTCTTCGACAGCGCGGTGGTGTGCGAGCTGGGCGAAATCTACTCCCCCGACATGGTTGCGGAAGTGGCGGAGCGCTTCCTTTTCCTCTCCGAGATGAAGTGGTCGCTGGCCTACGGCGAGTACGAGGGGGACCTCTACTTCTCGCTGCGCACCCGCGACCGGCGCATGAACGCCGGGCGGCTCATCCGCGAAGTCATCGAGGAGCGCGGCGGCACCGCCGGCGGCCACGGCACCATGGCCGGCGCCCGCATCACCCTGCGCGGGCTGCCGCCGCAGGCCCAGAAGCGCCTGGAGCAGGAGCTGGTGCAGCGCTTCCTGGACGAGTTCGGCGTCCGCGGGCGCAAGCCGCGCCGCCTGGTGTGATCTACCTCGATCACAACGCCGTCACCCCCATGCGCCCCGAGGCGCTTTCCGCGGCGGAGCGCGCCCTCCGGACCTTCGGCAACCCCTCCTCGGTGCACGCCGCCGGCCGGGCCGCCCGCGACCTCCTCGACGGAGCCCGCGGGCGCGTGGCCCGGGCCCTCTCGGCCCGGGCGGCCGGGGTGGTCTTCACCTCGGGCGCCACCGAGGCGGCGGCCATGGCCATCCGCGGCGCGCTGGCCACCGCGCCGGAGGGGCGGCGCGGGCTGGCGGTCTCGGCGGTGGAGCACCCCTGCGTCCTCGACCTGGCCCGGGAGCTGGCCCGCGACGAGGGGGTGCCGGTCCAGGTGGTGCCGGTCGACCGGCAGGGCGTCCTGGACGTGGAGGCGCTGGGCCACGCCGTCTCCTCGGAGACGGCGCTCCTCGCCTGCATGCTGGCCAACAACGAGACCGGCGTGCTGCAGCCGGTGGCGGAGGTGGCCGAGGTGGCGCGCCGGGCCGGCGCGCCGTTCCTCTGCGACGCGGTCCAGGCGGTGGGGAAGGTCCCGGTGGAGGTGGGCGCGCTCGGCGCCGACCTCGTCGCCATCACCGGCCAGAAGTTCGGCGGCCCGCGCGGCGCCGGCGCCCTGTGGGTCCGCGAGGGCCTGCGGCTGCGCCCCCTCTTCGGCGGCCACCAGGAGCGCGGCCGGCGGGCGGGCACCGAGAACCTCCCCGGCGTCGCCGGCCTGGGGGCGGCCATCGAGGCCGCCGGCGCGGCCCGCGGCGCGGAGGCGCCCCGCATGCGGGCGCTGCGCGATCGCCTCGAGGCCGGCCTGCTGGCGGCGATTCCCCGCACCCGCGTGAACGGGGCCGGCGCCGAGCGCCTCCCCTCCACCGCCTCCGTCACCTTCGAGGGCTGCGACTCCGAGGCGCTGCTCATCGCCATGGACCTCGAGGGGATCTGCGCCAGCGCCGGCGCCGCCTGCACCTCCGGATCGACGAAGCCCTCGCACGTGCTCACCGCCATGGGGCTTTCCGCCGGCGAGGCCAGGGCCACCATCCGCTTCTCGGTGGGCTGGTCCACCACCGCCGAGGAGGTCGAGGCGGCGCTGCGCATCGTCCCGCCGCTGGTGGAGCGGGTGCGGCGGGAGATCCCCCTGTAGGCCGTGAGGCGGGTCGCCCCGCGCCGGGCCCCAGCGGCGGCACGGCCCAGACGGATTGACTCAGTCCGTCGCCCCGAACAATCCGCGGACCACCGAGGCGATGGCGAGCGGGGTGCCGATGGCGTGGTCGTAGAGGCCGTCGATTTCGGCGGCGAAGGCTGTGGCGCTCGGCACCCGTTCCGCCGGGAGGGCCGCCATGCAGCGCAGGCACAGCGCCACCAGCGGGTGGGGGATGCCGGGGCGGATCTCCGACGGCGAGCGCAGCTCGCCGCGCAGGATGTGCTGCCCCACCGCGTCCGGGTCGCTCCCGGGGAAGGCCGGCTGGTTGGTCAGCACCTCGAAGAACACCGCCCCCAGCGCGAAGAGGTCGGTGCGCGGCGACACCGGCCGGCCGCGGATCTGCTCCGGGGCCAGGTAGCGCACCTTGCCGTAGGCGGTCCGGCCCCGGCCGCCCTCCCCCGCCAGGAAGCGGGCCACCCCGAAGTCGCCCAGCTTCACCTCCCCGGTGCGGGAGATGAAGACGTTGGACGGGGAGAGGTCGCAGTGCACCAGCGGCAGGAGGTTGCCGTCGAAGTCCTTGAAGGAGTGGGCCCGCTCCAGGGCGCTCGCCACCACGTGGACCAGGTAGGCGGCGAAGTCCACCGGCAGGAGGATGCCGCGCCGGGCGCACTGGGCCAGCACCCGGCGCATGTCGCGGCCGTCCACGTACTCCATGACGATGTAGGGCAGCCCGTCCTGCACCCCGCTGTCGTAGACCGAGACGATGGCCGGGTGGCGCAGCTCTCGAGTGATGGTCGCCTCCCGTTCGAAGACCTGGACCGTGCGCGGGTCGCCGGCCAGCTGCGGCAGGAGCCGCTTCACCGCCACCGCCTGCCCGGCGCGCGCCCCGGCCAGGGCGCGGGCGCGGAACACTTCCGCCATGCCCCCCCGGCCCACCAGCGCCTCGATGGCGCAACCGCCGATGACGGTCTGGCCCATGGCGCTACACCCGGAGGCGGGGCTGGGTGCCGGGACCGAGCGTCGGGGCGGCGCGATCGCGGTTCATTGAAGCATTCTACCGCCGCTTTCCCAAGGCCCCGGACGACCCGCCTGGCAGGACCGGATCGGCTTGACATGGGCTGGTCGGGGGCCTACGATCCCATGGTAGATAATCCGCGTGATTCAGCGGACTTACGCTCTTTTTCAGGTTCCATCTGCCCCCTGCCGGGTTCGCGATTGGCTTCGCGTCGTTTGGGCCGACTTTGAGCAAAGAGGAGCACCCGGCCAGCCCCATGAGCAAGCTCCCACGCAGCGAGGGAGAAGCCTACGGGCGCTGGCGACCAGAGTGCCCCACCTGTAGAAATACAGGTCCAAGCAACCGAGCCACACGGCCTACGCGGGGGGCTCTTTTCTTCCCGTGGTCACGTGACCAGCCCGTCCAACGCCGAGAGGAAGCGCGCGCTTCGCGCCGAGATGCTGGCGGCGCGGATGCGGCTCCCGCCGGCGGCGCGCGCGGCCGCCTCGCGCGCCCTGGCGGGGCGGGTGGCCTCGCTTCCGGCCTTCGCCGCCGCCGGCACGGTGGCGCTCTACCCGGCCATGGGAGCGGAGGTGGACACCGCCGAGATCGCCCGCCTTGCCCAGGCCGCCGGCAAGCGCCTGGCCTGGCCACGGCTCGAGGCGGCCGGGCTGCGCCTCGGCTTCGCCGCCTGCGCCCCCGGCGACCTCGTCCCCGGCCCGTTCGGCACCCGGGCGCCGCCCCCCGGCGCGGCCCCGGTCCCCCTGGAGGAGATCGACCTCATGCTGGTGCCCGGCCTGGCCTTCGACGCCTCCGGCCAGCGCCTGGGCCGCGGGCGCGGCCACTACGACGCCACGCTGGCGGCGCTGCCCGGGCGCGCCGCCCGGATCGGGCTCTGCTTCGAGGCGCAGCTCGTCCCCGAGGTGCCGCGCGAGGGGCACGACGCGCCGCTCGACGCGGTGATCACCGAGCGCCGGGTGATCCGGCCGGACCGTGCCTCGGCGGAGCCGCCCCCCTCCGGCCGTTGACACCCGCCCCGCCCCGGGGCTAGATGCGCGGGCCTTGAAGCTCCTCTTCCTCGGCGACGTCTTCGGCAAGCCCGGCCGCCTGGCGGTGAAGGCCCTGGTGCCGAAGCTCATCGGCCGCCACCGCGTGGACCTGGTGGTGGCCAACGTCGAGAACCTGGCCAACGGCATGGGCGTCACGCCGGAGGGCGCCGACGAGCTGCTGGCCGCCGAGGTGGACCTCCTCACCAGCGGCAACCACATCTGGGCCAAGCGCGAGATCGTCCCATATCTGGAGCGGCCCGGCTGCCGCCTGCTCCGCCCGGCCAACTACCCGGCGGGCGCGCCCGGCCGCGGCCACGCGGTGGTGGAGACGCCCGACGGCCGCAAGCTGGGGGTGGTGAACCTGGAGGGGCGGGTCTTCATGAAGAGCCTGGACGACCCGTTCCCCATCGCCCGCCGGCTGGTGGAGGACCTCAAGTCCCAGGGCTGCACCGCCATCCTGGTGGACATGCACTGCGAGGCCACCAGCGAGAAGAACGCCATGGGCTGGTTCCTCGACGGCCAGGTCTCGGCGGTGCTCGGCACCCACACCCACATCCAGACCGCCGACCAGCGCATCCTGCCCGGCGGCACCGCCTTCATCACCGACGTCGGCATGTGCGGTCCCTGGGACTCGATCATCGGCGTGCGCAAGGAGCTGGTGCTGGAGCGCTTCCTCACCCAGCGCCCCATGAGCTTCGAGCCCGCCAAGCGCGAGGTCTACCTGCAGGGAGCGCTGGTGGAGATCGACGACGGCACCGGCAAGGCGACCGCCATCGAGCGGGTCCAGGAGCGGATGCCGGACTGATGGCCGTGATCATCCGCGTCGAGCCCCGGCGGGGGACGAGCCCCCGCCCTACGGCTCCTCCGCCACCAGCAGGGCATAGCTCTTGCGCCCCTTCTGCAGCATGAGGTAGCGCCCGGCCAGGAGGTCGGCGGCGGCGAGACGCCGCTCCGGCGTCCCCACCGGCTCGCCGTTCACCGAGAAGCCGCCGCCCTGGATGCCGCGGCGGGCGTCCCCCTTGGAGGAGGCCAGGCCGGCCCTGACCAGCGCGTCCACCACCGCCAGCCCCTCGAGCTCGCTCCGGCGCAGCCGCGCCACCGGGATCTCCTCGGCCAGCACCTCGAAGACATCCCGGCCGGCGGCCCGCAGGTCGGCGCCGCCGAAGAGCAGGCGGCTCGCGGCCACCACCCCGCGCGCCGCCTCCGCGCCGTGGATGCGGGCCGTCATCTCCTCGGCCAGGCGGCGCTGGGCCGCCCGCTTGCCGGGGTCGCCGCGATGCTCCGCCATGAGCGCGGCCACCTCCCCCACCGGGAAGAAGGTGAAGAACTTGAGGACCCGCTCCACGTCGCGGTCGTCGGTGTTGAGCCAGAACTGGTAGAACTTGTAGGGCGAGGTGCGGGCCGGGTCGAGCCAGACGTTCCCCTGCTCGCTCTTGCCGAACTTGGCGCCGCTGGCGGTGGTGAGGAGCGGGAAGACCACGGCGTGGGCGGCCGCCCCCTCCTTGCGGCCGATGAGCTCCACCCCGGCGGTGATGTTGCCCCACTGGTCGCTGCCGCCCATCTGCAGCTCGCAGCGCTGGGTGCGCCACAGGTGCCAGAAGTCGTAGGCCTGCACCAGCATGTAGCTGAACTCGGTGAAGGAGATGCCGATCTCCATGCGGCTCTTCACCGAGTCCTTCTGCAGCATGTAGTTCACGGTGAAGTGCTTGCCGGCGTCGCGCAGGAACTCCATGAGGCCCAGCGGCCGCAGCCAGTCGGCGTTGTTCACCACCCGGGCGGCGCTCGCGCCGTCGAAGCGCAGGAAGCGCTCGAGCTGGGCGCGGATGCCGGCGGCGTTCTGGTCGATCTGCTCCACCGACAGCATGGGGCGCTCGTTCCGCTTGCCGGACGGGTCGCCGACCATGCCGGTGCCGCCCCCGACCAGGATGATGGGCGTGCCGCCACAGCGCTGCAGCCAGGACAGCCCCATCACCGGGACCAGGTTGCCGACGTGCAGCGACGAGGCGGTGGGGTCGAACCCCACGTAGCCGACGATCGGCCCCTGGCGGAGCCGCTCCGCCAGGCCGGGGGTGGCCTCGTGCACCAGGCCGCGCGGCTCGAGCTCCTCGAGAAGGGTGGGCATGGGGCGCAAATCCTAGAGCCCGCGCGGGAAAGCCGCAACCGCCGGGCCGGGAAGCGGCCCGCGGCGCGCCTCGACGGGGCTCAGCCCCGGAAGCCCCGCCCCACCAGGTAGACCTCGTAGCTGTGCTCGCGGGTGGCCCTGGGGCGGGCCACCTCCACCCGGTCGAAGCGGGCCTGCACCTCGCTGCGGAAGGCGGGGAAGTCGCCCCCCATGAACACCTTCACCACCAGCGAGCCGCCGAGCTTGAGCGTCCCCTCGGCCACGCGGAGCGCCGTGCGCGCCAGATCCAGCGAGCGGGCCTCGTCGGTGATCTTCACGCCGATGGTCTTGGGCGCCATGTCGCTCACGACGAGGTCGAAGCGCCCGGGGTGGAGCGCCTGGATGAGCGCGATGGCGTCCGGGGCCGTGAGGTCGACCACCGCCGTCCTCACCCAGGGCTTGCCCAGCGGGCGGATGGGCTCGAGGTCCACGCCCACCGCGGCCCCGCGCTCGCCCACCGCCTCGGCCAGGACCTGCAGGAAGCCGCCCGGCGCCGCCCCCAGGTCGAGCACCGCCTGGCCGCGGCCGAGGAGCTTCCGGGTCCGGATGATCTCCTGGATCTTGAAGGCCGACCGGGCCCGCAGGCCATGCTGCTTGGCGCGGCGGAAGTAGACGTCCTTGGGCTGGTAGGGCTTGGCCATGTGGGGAAAGGCGGGCGTTTCCGCCGCGCCCCGCCGCAGGGTATCCTCGACGAACCTCGCCGGCAGTCAAGCGCCCATGGTCCCCCTGAAGGCCCTCTTCGTGTGCCTCCCCATCGCCGGAGCCGGCGCCTTCGTGGTGGTGGACCAGACGCGCCAGATCGGGCGCCTCCAGGAGGAGCTGGCCCAGATCGAGGAGGCGCGCCAGAGCGCCGGCGAGTCGTTCCTGCGCACCTTCGAGGGAGAGCACGTGCACCGGGAGCTCGCCGCCTTCGACCGGCTGCGCGAGGTGGCGGCGGCGCTGGCGGGCGCGCGGCGCAACCGGCTGCTCGGCGTCCTGGCCATCGCCGTGGCCGGGCTGGGGTTCGCCGGGGCGTGGCTCTTCCGCCGCATCGCCCGCGAGCTGGAGGAGGATCGGCGCTACCTCCAGGGGCCGCCCGGGTAGCCCTGGCGGGCTGCAATGGGACCAAAAAGGTCGAATTATTACGCCCTTGACTTCCCCGCGGCGGCGACGGATAACCCGGTCCCCAAGGTGGATCGAGCCCCTCGGGGCGCGAGGAGCGTGACGACCGATGGCGACCTTCATTACCGAGGAGTGCATCAACTGCGGCGCGTGCGAGCCGGAGTGCCCGAACGGCGCCATCAGCCAGGGCGACGACATCTACGTCATCGACCCGGACAAGTGCACCGAGTGCGTGGGCTTCCACGACGAGGAGGCCTGCAACGCCGTCTGCCCGGTGGACTGCTGCGTGCCGGATCCCAAGCGCCCCGAGACCGAGGAGCAGAACTACGCCAAGCTGGTGACGCTCCACCCCGACAAGACCTTCCCGGCCCTGGCGGAGCTGCCGCCCGAGCTGTCGCGGTTCCGCAAGTCGGCCTGACCGGCGACCCCGAGGCGGACCCGAGGCCCCGCGCGCCCCTGCGGCGAGCGGGGCTTCTCGTTAGAAGGCGGCGCGGAGGTTCCCCATGGCCACCCTCACCGGCGGACAGCTCGTCGCCCGGATGCTCCGCCGCGAGGAGGTCTCGACGGTCTTCACCCTCTCCGGCCTGCACGTGGCCCCCATCTACGCGGGCTGCGTCGAGGAGGGGATCCGCCTGGTGGACACGCGGCACGAGCAGGCCGCCGCCCATGCCGCCGACGCCTGGGCCCGGCTCACCCGCGGCGTGGGGGTGGCGGTGGTCACCGCCGGACCGGGCGTCACCGACGCCGTCACCGGGGTGGCCAACGCCTGGGCGGCGGCGAGCCCGCTGGTCCTCCTGGGCGGGGCCGCCCCCACCTTCAACCAGGGGCGCGGCTCGCTGCAGGAGATGCCGCAGACGCAGCTCTTCCAGGGCATCTCCAAGTGGTCCGATCGCGTCCCCTCCCCCGAGCTGGTGCCGAGCTTCCTGGCCAGGGCGTTCCGCCTGGCGCAGGCCGGCCGGCCCGGGCCGGTATTCCTCGAAATCCCCTGGGACGTGCTCTCCAACGGCGCCGACGAGGCGGTCGCCGAGCAGGTCACCCGCTACCGGACCGAAGCCCGCTCGCCCGGCGACCCTCGCCAGGTGGAGGCGGCGCTGCAGCTCCTCACCGTCGCCGAGCGGCCGGTGGTGCTGGCCGGCTCCTCGGTGTGGTGGGACGACGCGGTGCAGCCGCTGGAGCGCTTCGCCACCCGGACCGGCGCGCCGGTGTACCTGAACGGCATGGGGCGGGGCTGCCTGCCGCCGGGCCACCCCTGCTTCTTCCAGCACTCGCGCAAGGAGGCGCTGGCCCAGGCCGACGTGGTGCTGGCGGTGGGGACCCCGCTCGACTTCCGGCTGGGGTACGGCACCGAGCCCACCTTCGCCGCCGGGGCCAAGGTCATCCAGGTGGACGTGGACGCCGGCGAGATCGGCCGCAACCGGCCCATCGAGGTGGGCATCGTCGGCGATTCGCGGAGCGTGCTCTCCCAGCTGGAGGCCGGGGCGCGGCCGGCCGTGGGCGCCGCCTCCTGGCGGGAGCGGCTACGGTCCGCCGAGGCGACCCGGATGGAGAAGCAGCGCGTCTTCGAGCAGAGCGACCAGCGCCCCATCCACCACTTCCGCCTGGCCCGGGCGGTGGAGGAGGTTGCCTCGCGGGCCGGCGACGTCACCTACGTGGGCGACGGCGGCAACGTGGTGGCGGTGGCGGCCAAGGTGCTGAAGGTCCCGAAGCCCGGGCGCTGGCTCGACCCCGGGCCGCTCGGCTGCCTGGGCGTGGGCGCCCCCTTCGCCATCGCCGCCAAGCTCTTGGCCCCGGAGCGGCCGGTGTGCGTCATCCAGGGCGATGGCGCCTTCGGCCTGAACGGCTTCGACTTCGAGACCGCGGTCCGCTTCAAGCTGCCCATGGTGGTGGTGGTCGGCAACGACGCCGCCTGGGGGCAGATCCTCATCCCGCAGCGCAGCCTCTACGGCGACGAGAAGAGCCCGGCCACCCGCCTCGCCCCCACCCGCTACGACCGGGTGGTGGAGGCCTTCGGCGGCAAGGGGGAGCACGTCGAGCACGCCCGAGACCTGGTCCCGGCGCTGGAGCGGGCCTTCGCCTCGGGCACGGTCTACTGCGTGGACGTGGCCATCGACCCCGAGGCCGCCGCCGCCGCCGGCGCGGCGGGGTATGCTGTCTGACCGGCGGGGGCTCGTCCCCCGCCGGCACGCACGAGGTGACGCCATGCCCGCCCCCCACCCCAGGCTCGATCGCCGGACCGCGCTGGTGCTGCTCGTCGACGTGCAGGACCGGCTCGCCGCGGCCATGCCGCCCGAGGCACTGGCCCGGGTCGTGAAGTACGGCCGGGCGCTGCTCCACGCCGCCCGCACCCTCGACATGCCCACCCTGTGCACCGAGCAGTACCCCCAGGGGATCGGGCGCACCCTCCCCGAGCTGCGCGAGCTGCTGCCCGAGCCGCCGCTCGAGAAGACCCACTTCTCCTGCGGCAGCGACCCGGCCTTCGCGGCGAAGATCGCCGCCGCCGGGCGCAAGCAGGTGATCGTGGCCGGGATGGAGACGCACGTCTGCGTCTTCCAGACCACCCGCGACCTCGTGGCCATGGGCCACGAGGTCCACGTCTGCGCCGAGGCGGTGTCGAGCCGCTTCGAGGAGCACCGGCTGCGCGGCCTCGATCTGTGCCGACAGGCCGGGGCGGTCATCACCACCGCCGAGACCGCCATCTTCGACCTGCTCCACCAGGCCGCCACGCCGGAGTTCAAGGCGGTGGCCCCTTGGGTGAAGTGAGGCCGCACCGGGCCGCCTCTCGGGCAGCGCCCTCGCCTTCGGCCCCTTGGCAGGCACGCGCCTTCTGCCCGCCGCCCTCGACCTCGGATCGCTTCCTGCAACAGCTCGGCTTCGTCGCGTCGTTCGTGGTGAAGGGCGGCAGGCTCCACCTGGCAACGCGCGCCGACGGAGCCATCCTCGAGTTTCGGTGATGGCGGCGGCCGGTGCTCGGTCGAAACGGCGGTCCCCGCTGAGGCCGGGCGCAGCCCCTTCCAGTTGACCCTCTGCGGCGGCGATGCTACCTATCGCCTCCCCGCAGTCCCCGGGGCGTAGCGCAGCCTGGTAGCGCACTTGCTTGGGGTGCAAGTGGTCGCTGGTTCAAATCCAGTCGCCCCGACCATACAAGGGCCCGTTGCCACAGCATATTTTGGCGGCGGGCCCTTTCCTTTTCAGGCGCGGGGTGCGCTTTGGGGTGCGCCTCAAAGAACCGTCTCACGACCGCACCTGACCTGGGAGCGAGCGCGGCGCGAGGCTGTGAGCGTGGCAGAGCCACCCTGCACCACTGTGCACCGTGAGGCGCACGCGACCGGAGCCGGGGCAGCGTGTACGCTTCCCCTCCGTGACCATCAACCTCTCCATCGTCGCGGCGCTCGCCGTGGGTGCGCTGGCGATCTACCTCCTCGGGAGGCGACTCCGGAAGCTCGAGAGGGGCCGCGAGGTCGAGCGCCGCCACCGGGAGCACCTCACCCCCCAAGTCGAGCGGCTAGAAGATCGGGGCGGCAGCCGGGCAGTCGAAACCGGGTTTCCGTCACCATGAAAGTGCTACCGATAATCTGGAAGAGGCTCGTGAGCTCGGACGGGAAGACGTGCGATCGCTGCAATTCAACGAATCAGGAGATGCAGCGGGCCATCAGCAAGCTGAAGGAGGTACTCGGCCCCTTGGGAATTGAACCAACCCTTGAGACCAGAGAGATCGATGAAGAGGAATTCAAGGCCAACCCCTCTGAGTCCAACCGCATCTGGATCGCGGGCAGACCCATGGAGGAATGGCTGGGCGCGAGAGTCGGAAGCAGTCGCTGCTGTTCTGTGTGTGGCGAATCAGAGTGTCGAACCGTAGAGGTGGGGGGAACGACGTTCGAGGCTATTCCCGAGGAACTCTTCCTCAAAGCAGCTTTGGTCGCTTCCGCTCAGTTGGTAGACCCTAGTCACACGCGCAAACTCACCGCGCCGAATTGACCTGGGACCTGTCGGGCTCGGGGCGACTGGATCGTGCGTGAGGTGAGCGGGGCGGTCGTCGTCGTGGCTGGGCTCGACTTACGAGCCGATCCCCGACCCTACTAGGTAGTCCTCGCCAGCCCTCGGTTGCTGGGCTCCCCGAGTGGCCCGCGCCCTGCTCGACTGCCCCGGCTCGTGGCTCCAGGTCTCGCATCTCCAGGTCGGAGACGTGATCGCGTGTCCGGTGTGCGGGCGGCGGGTCGGCCTCACGGTGCCCCCCATGCCGGAGACCACCAACCCCTGGCGCGGCTCGAGGGCCGCTCGGATCCAGGTCCACTGGCCAGGGGACCGAAGGCCACCGCCGCAGTAGACTTGCGGCATGGCTTGGCGCTGCTCAGAGTGCAGGTGCAACCGCGAACAAGCTGAACGGAAACGGAAGCGTCTGGCCCTCGAGCACCCCTACCTGCAGGTGAAGGCCATCGTCT
>DASRTO010000571.1:0-17410 GCA_035655915.1 Anaeromyxobacteraceae bacterium | reverse complement strand
CAGGCCGGCCACGTGGGGGCTCGACATGGAGGTGCCGCTGTACAGGTTGAAGTCGCGCCCGGCGTTGCCGGGAGGCGCCACCGACGCCAGGATGTCCTGGCCGGGGGCGATCACGTCCGGCTTGAGCAGGTCGCCGCCGCCGGCCCGGAGCGGGCCGCGCGACGAGAAGGAGGCGGTGAAGGGGGCCGGGGCGTTGTAGACGATGGTCGCCTGGTTGATGGTGGCGGTGGCCCCGGCGCCGGCCGCGTAGGCCTTGACGGCGGCGCGATCGGTGTTCTGGAGGTGCACCGTGGGCACGAAGTGGAAGTCGGCGTTGATGGAGTTGGCGCTGGTGTTGAGCAGCACCATGCCCACCCCTCCCGCCTCCTGCACCGCCAGGCTCTTGTTGACGCGGGCGGTCACGCCGCGGTCGCAGACCACGATCTTCCCCGCCACCTTGGCCGGATCCAGCACCGGGGTCCCGCCGTTGTCGGCGGCCGCGTAGCACAGCGCCACCTTGGTGGGATCGGCGCCGGAGAAGCCGGCGGCGGTGGAGTCGACCAGGGGGGCCGGCCCGACGGCGGTGGCCACCGAGGCGCCGGAGTAGGTCGCGCCGTTCCCGAGGGTCACCGAGCCCTGGCCGTCGCGGTTGTGGGTGCCGGCCGCCACCGTGGTGAGCCACGGGCCGGGGTGGGCCACCGTGGCGGTGGTGGGGCCGCTGTTGCCGGCCGAGCAGGCCACGAACACGCCCGCGCGCGCGGCATAGAGGAAGGCCACCTGCGCCGCGTCGAGGAAGTTGGTGCTCGTGCCGCTGATGGAGTAGTTGATGACGTCCACGCCGTCGGCCACGGCCTGGTCGATGGCCGCCACCAGGTCGGAGGTGAAGCCGCTGGCGGTGGAGGCGTCCTGGGTGGACCAGAGGGCCTTGTAGGCGGCGATGCGCGCGCGAGGCGCCATGCCGCTGATGGGGCCGAACACCGCCGCGGGTCCGGTGGTGGCCACCCCGTGGTTGCCGCCGGCGGTCGAGGAGGTGTGGGTGCCGTGGCCGTTGTAGTCGCGGGCCGAGGTGAACTCCCAGGGGCGCTGCGCCTCGATGCCGGCGTTGCCGCCCCAGGCGGCGTTGAAGTACTGGGCGCCGATGAGCTTCTGGTTGCAGTCCGACCCGGTGAAGGCCTCGCCGGGGACGCACTTGCCGTGCCAGCCGGGGATCTGGTGGTAGCTGAGCTTGCCGTCCCTGGTGTTGTTGCCGTTCCAGCCGGTGCGGTCGCTGAAGCTGGCGGACTCGGGCCAGACGCCGGAGTCGACGACGCCGATGATGACGTCCTCGCCGGCCCGGTCGACGCCGCCCAGTGCGTCCCACAGCCCGCCGGGAGCGGTGAGGCCCAGGAACGTCGGGGTGGAGGAGGTGTCGGCCTCCACCATCTCGTCCTTGACGACCGAGATCACCCCGGGGACGCCCCGCATGGCTTCGGCCTGCTCCGGCGACAGCTCGGCGGCGAAGCCGTTGAAGCTGAAACGGTAGTCGTAGAGCTTGCGCCCGCCGGCGCGGCTCAAGGCGTCGGCGTGGCGGCCGTCGAGGTGGGCCGCGTACCTCACCACCGCTGGATGGGTCGGGTCGAGCTTCCGGCCCCGGGCCGGGGCGGTGGCAGCCAGGCCGGGAATGCCGCCGGCGTAGGCCACCACCGGGTCCTCCAGCATGCGGACGACGTAGACGCCGTTCCGCACGCCCTTGGCGCGGCCCGCGGCGTCGGGGTCGGCCAGGGCGCTGCCGCCGGCCAGGAGTCCGGCGATCACCAACACTGGGAGTGCGCTTCGGTTCCTGTGGATCGGGGACATGGGGACCACCTCTGACCGCGGGTTGGGAATGGCGAGGTCGCTCTTGAACTCGAGGTGAACGACGCACCCCGCTGCTCCGCCTCGCGCCGCTCGCGCGCATAAGAAGCACTCCCGCACGGCGGTTACAAGACGCCGCCCCGACCCACCCCGTCAGGGACGGTGGAGATGGGGCCGGGACGGCTCCCGGTGTCCTCAGCTGACCGGCTGGCGCGGGGCGGCCGGCGAGGGCGGCACCGAGGCCACCGGCGTCACCGTCAGCGTCAGGGCCCCGTCGCGGGCGCCCACCACCACCCGGCCGCCGTCCCGGAGCTCGCCGAAGAGGATCTTCTCGGCCAGCGGCTTCTTCACCTCGTTCTGGATGAGCCGGGCCATGGGCCGGGCTCCCATGAGTCGGTCGAAGCCGTGCTCCGCCAGCCAGGCGCGCCCCTCCGGCGACAGCTCCAGCACCACCTTCTTGGGGAGGAGCTGTCCGGCGAGCTCGCCCACCAGCTTGTCCACCACCCTGAGGATGGCCTCGGGCGGCAGCGAGTCGAAGGCCACCCAGGCGTCGAGGCGGTTGCGGAACTCGGGGCTGAAGGTGCGCTCGATGGCGGCGCGGGCGTTGCCGCGGCTCTGGTCGCCGGCGACGAATCCCAGCGAGCGCGAGGAAAGCTCCTGGGCCCCGGCGTTGGTGGTCATGATGAGGACGATGTGCCGGAAGTCGGCCTTGCGCCCCATGTTGTCGGTGAGGGTGGCGTGGTCCATGACCTGGAGCAGGATGTTGTAGATGTCCGGGTGGGCCTTTTCGATCTCGTCGAGGAGGAGCACCGCGTAGGGGGTGCGGCGGATGGCGTCGGTGAGGAGCCCGCCCTGGTCGAAGCCCACGTAGCCGGGGGGCGCGCCGATGAGCCGCGAGACGGTGTGCTTCTCCTGGTACTCGGTCATGTCGAAGCGCATGAACTCCACGCCCAGGATGCGGGCCAGCTGCTTGGCCAGCTCGGTCTTGCCGACGCCGGTGGGGCCGGAGAAGAGGAAGCAGCCGATGGGCTTCTCCGGCGACGCAAGGCCGGAGCGGGAGAGCTTGATGGCCGAGGCGATGGCCTCGATGGCCGGGTCCTGCCCGTAGATGACCTTCTTCAGCTCCGGCTCGAGGCCGGCCAGGGCGGCCTGGTCGTCGGCCGAGACGGTGCGCTCCGGGATCTTGGCGATCCGGGCCACCACCCGCTCCACGTCTCGCGCCAGCACCCGGTGCCGGCGCCGCTCCTCGGGGCGCATCCGGTCGGCGGCGCCGGCCTCGTCGAGGACGTCGATGGCCTTGTCGGGGAGGCGGCGGTCGTTGATGTGCTTGGCGGAGAGCTCGGTGGCGGCGCGCAGGGCCCGGGGCGAGAAGACCACGTCGTGGTGCTCCTCGTACACCTTCTTCAAGCCCTTCAGGATGCGCAGCGTCTCCTCCACGGTGGGCTCGTGGATCTCGATCTTCTGGAAGCGCCGCGCCAGGGCGTGGTCGCGCTCGAAGGTGTGCTTGTAGTCCTCGAAGGTGGTGGAGCCGATGCAGCGCAGCTCGCCCGAGGCCAGGCCGGGCTTGAGCAGGTTGGAGGCGTCCATGGAGCTGCCGGTGGTGGCGCCGGCCCCCACGATGGTGTGGATCTCGTCGATGAAGAGGATGGCCCCCGGCGTCTTCTTCACGCCGGCGATGACCCCCTTGAGGCGCTGCTCGAACTCGCCGCGGAACTTGGTCCCGGCGAGCAACGCGCCCATGTCGAGGGAGAAGATGGCCGCCTTCTCCAGGATCTTCGGGACCCGCTTCTCGTGGATGGCAAGCGCCAGCCCCTCCACGATGGCGGTCTTGCCAACCCCGGGGTCGCCCACCAGCACCGGGTTGTTCTTGCGCCGCCGGCACAGCACCTGGATGGTTCGCTCCAGCTCGGGCCGGCGCCCCACCAGCGGGTCGATGAGCCCCTGGGCCGCCCGCTCCACCAGGTTGACGGTGAAGGCGCGGAAAGGGTCCTTCACGCTGCGCGGCGCGCCCTCCTCCTGGGCCTCCGGGTCCTCGCCCTCGCCGCCCTCGCGGTCCTTGCCGATGCCGTGGGAGATGTAGGAGAGGATGTCGAGCCGGCGCACCCCCTGCTTCTCCAGCAGGTAGACGGCCTGGGAGCCGCGCTCGCGGGTGATGGCCACCAGCACGTCGCCGGCGTGCAGCTCGGTGCGCCCCGCCCCCTGGACGTGCCAGGCCGCCCGCTGCAGCACCCGCTGGAAGGCCGGGGTCTGCTCGGGCTCGCCGCCGGCCGACTTGGGCTCCATGCTCCGGTCGAGGTAGTCCTCCAGCTCCTTGCGCAGGAGGTCGAGGTCGGCGCCGCAGGCGAGCAGCACCTCCGAGGCGACCTTGTCGCGGGTCATGGCGTGGAGCAGGTGCTCCAGCGTCACGTACTCGTGTCGCCGCTGCCGCGCCTCGGCGAGGGCGTTCTGCAGGGTGGCCTGGAGCTCCTTGGTGACCGTGACCATCGCTACTCCGGCTCGACCGTGGCCAGCAGCGGGAACTCCGCCGCCCGGGCCATGGCGATCGCCTTCTGGGCCTTGGACTCGGCGATCTCGTGTGGGTAGACGCCCGCCACCCCGACCCCGCGGTGGTGGACCGACAGCATGATGCGCGTCGCCACCGGGGTAGGGTGGCCGAACACCGCCTCGAGGACGCTCACCACGAACTCCATGGTCGTGTAGTCGTCGTTGTGCAACAGCACCTTGTACATCGGGGGAGGTTTCAGCTTCTTGTCGGTCCGGGTCCTGGTGACGACGCCGCCGTCGCTTCCGCCCGGCTGCTTCGGCTCCGGCATGACCCGGATATTGTAACGCGCCCCTCCGGCGGCGGCAGATTAGCCCATCTCCCACCGGCCCCGGAGCGTCGAGCGCTGGAGCGCCCGGCCGAGCCGGGCCAGGAACTCGCGGCGCGGGATCTCGCGGGCGCCGAAGCGCTCGAGGTGGGCGGTCCTTACCTGGCAGTCCACCAGCTCGAAGCCCCGGGCGGCCAGCCACTCCACCGAGCGTGCGAAGGCGACCTTGGAGGCGTCGGAGCGATCGGCGAACATCGACTCGCCGAAGAAGGCGGCGCCCAGCGACACGCCGTAGAGGCCGCCCGCCAGCCCCTCCCCGTCCCAGGCCTCGAAGGAGTGGGCCACCCCGCGCCGGTGCAGGCGCAGATAGGCCTCGATCATCTCGGGGGTGATCCAGGTTCCTTCCTGGCCGGGGCGGCGCTGTCCGGCGCAGCGGCGGATGACCTGCTCGAAGGCGGTGTCGGCCCGCACCTGGAAACGCCTCGAGCGCAGGGTGCGGGCCAGGGAGCGCGACACGTGCAGCTCCCCCGGGAAGAGCACCAGCCGGGGGTCGGGCGACCACCACAGGATGGGCAGGCCCGCCGAGTACCAGGGGAAGACGCCGGCGGCGTAGGCCGCCAGCAGGCGGTCCACCGACAGGTCCCCGCCCGCCGCCAGGAGCCCGTCCGGCTCGGCGAGCTCCGGGTTGGGGAAGACCGGCTGGCGCGGCAGGCGGAACAGGGGCACCGCGCGGTTCCGGCAGGCGCCCGCCCTCAGGCGTGCTGCTCCAGGAACCGGCGCAGCGCCTGCTTGACGCTCACCTGCACCGGCTCGGGGACCTCGGGCAGCGGGGCCCGGCGGCACATGGCCAGGGTGCGCTGCAGCGAGTCGCAGCGGGAGCGGCAGTGCTCGCAGGCCTGGAGGTGCCTCTCCATCTCGGCGCAGACGTCGGCGCTGATCTCCCCCTCCAGGTGGCGCGAGAAGAGGGCCACGATGTCCGGGCAGGCGAAGGCCGACGCCCCCCCGGCCAGGACCGGCGCCGCCGGGGCGGGCGGCTCGGGCACGCCCAGCAGCGGCGCCACCGCCTCGCGGACCGCCACCCGGGCCCGGTGCAGGCGGCTCTTCACCGCCTCGACGGTGAGCTCCAGCACCTCGGCCACCTCGGGGGCGGTGAGCCCCTCCACGTCGCGCAGCACCAGCACCTCGCGGTACATGGGGGCCAGGCCGGCGATGGCGTTCTCCAGGGCGGCCTCGATCTGCCGCCCGGCCAGCGACTCGTCGGGGCCACGGGCGGTGTCGGCGATCTCCCTCACCTCGGCGGACGACTCGCCCTCCAGCGAGGCCTCCTCGGCGGGGGCGAACTTGGAGCGGCGGCGCTTCTTGATGCAGAAGCTCCGGGCGATGGTGTAGAGCCAGGTGGAGACCGAGGACGCGCCGCGGAAATCCTTCACGCCGCGGGCCACCGCCAGGAGCGTGTCCTGCAGCACGTCCTTGGCGTCCTCCGGGTCGCGGCACATCTTGAGCCCGAAGCGGTAGACCCGCCGCTGGTGCCGGGACAGGAGCTGCTCCAGGGCGCGGCGATCCCCTTGCCTGGCCGCGTCGAGCAGCGCCTCGTCGCTGGACTGCACCTCGAGAACGTTCGCTCCTGGCTCACCCATCGCCTCTCCGGAAGGACTCCTGTTTAGACCAGCAGCCGGTTTCCAGCCAGAGCAAGTGAGCGCTTACCGGGTCTTGTGCGACCCGCTCCGGAAGGGACCGATCCTATACCCATTTGGGGCTTTCAATGGCCTTTGACATGGATCAAATCCGGGACCACCTGAAGGCGCTGGTCCACCCGGGCCCTACCCGACACCGACGGTGAGTTCTCCAACTGCGAACGCTCGACCGCTGGAGGCGAGGTGGCGCCCATGAGCAGCCTCTTCCGCCCCTGGGCCAACCTCCTCTCCCGCTTCAGCCTGGCGGCGGTGGCGGCCGGGGCCCTGGTCACCCTGGGGACGGTGTGGGGCTACTGGCGCACCCCCTACGGCAAGCGGCAGGGAGACCCGGTGTCCCAGCCGGTGCTGTTCGACCACCGGCACCACGTGGTGGACGACGCCATCGACTGCCGCTACTGCCACGCCACGGTCGACCGCGGCGCCAGCGCCGGCATTCCCTCCACCCAGACCTGCCTCAATTGCCACTCGCAGGTGTGGAACAAGAGCCCCAAGCTGGAGCCGGTCCGCCGGAGCTACTTCACCGGCCGGCCCATCCCCTGGGTGCGGGTGCACAAGGTCCCCGACTTCGTCTACTTCAACCACGCGATCCACGTGAACAAGGGGATCGGCTGCGTCACCTGCCACGGCCGGGTGGATCGCATGGCG
The DNA here is from genome assembly GCA_035655915.1 of Anaeromyxobacteraceae bacterium. Classification (GTDB taxonomy): domain Bacteria; phylum Myxococcota; class Myxococcia; order Myxococcales; family Anaeromyxobacteraceae; genus DASTPH01. Next base: position 10,449 of record DASRTO010000571.1, on the reverse strand, counting down.
GCGGTGGAGCAGGTGGCGCCGCTCACCATGAGCTGGTGCCTCGCCTGCCACCGCGATCCGGGCCCCAACCTTCGGCCCCCGGAGCAGATCACCAGCATGACCTGGGAGCCGGACGGCGACCGGGCCGCGCTGGGGCGGGAGCTCATGAAGCGCTACGACGTCCACGGCCGCACGAGCTGCACCACATGCCACCGATGAAGACCCTGCCCATCCACGGCCAGTCGCCGCGGCAGCCCGGGGAGCGGGCGCTCTGGACGAGCCTCGAGGACCTCGACGGCACGGCCCGCGGGCCCGAGGGGGAGTTCCCGCACGGCGCGGCCGAGGCCCCGGCCGCCTTGGGGCGCCGTTCCTTCCTGCAGCTCATGGGCGCCTCGGCGGCGCTGGCGGGCCTCGGGGCCTGCCACCCGCCGCGGGAGAAGATCTACCCCTACGTGAAGCAGCCGGCGGAGGGGCTCCCGGGGCAGATCAGCCACTACGCCACCGCCCTGTCGCTCGACGGCTACGCCACCGGCCTGGTGCTCACCGCCATCGACGGCCGGCCGATCAAGGTGGAGGGGAACCCGGCCCACCCCGCCAGCCTGGGGGCCGCCGGCATCCTCGAGCAGGCGGCGCTGCTCGATCTCTACGATCCGGCGCGGGCGGACGGCTTCCGCAGCCGGGGACTGCACCTCGCCTGGCGCAAGCTGCTCGAGGAGATCGCAGCCCTGGCCGCCTCCCATGCGAAGGACGGCGGGGAGGGGCTGGCCTTCCTGCTGGCGCCCGAGGCCTCGCCGCTGCTCGCCGACCTGCGGCGCCGGGTGCAGGCCCGCTTCCCCCGGGCCCGCTTCCGGGTCTGGGCGCCGCTGGCCGAGGACCAGGCGGCCGAGGGGGCCCGGCTGGCCTTCGGGCGGGTGCTCGACGCTCAGCCGCGCCTGGACCTGGCCGACGTCATCCTCTCCCTGGACGCCGACTTCCTCTCCGGCCCGGGCGACGCCCTGCGCCTCGCCCGCGAGTTCGCGCGGCGCCGCGAGCCGGGGGAGGCGATGAGCCGGCTCTACGTGGCCGAGCCGGCCCTCACCATCACCGGCGCCGTGGCCGACCACCGCTTCCGCATGCGCGGCTCGGAGGTGGCCGGCTTCGCCCGGCAGGTGGCCGGGGCGCTGGGCGCCATCCCGGCCGAGGCCGCCCTGCCGGCCGGCCGCGAAGCCCGGGCGGTGGCGGCCGACCTCTTGCGCCACCGCGGTCGCTCGCTGGTCCTGTGCGGGCCGCGCCAGCCGGCGGCGGTGCACGCCCTGGGCCACGCCATGAACGCCGCGCTGGGCAACCCCGGCGAGACGGTGCACCACACCGCCCCGGTGCTGGGCGAGGCCAGGCCCGAGCCGGGGGCCCTGGCCGACCTGGCCCGTGAGATCCAGGCCGGGGCGGTTCGGACGCTGGTGATCACCGCCTGGAACCCGGTCTACGCGGCCCCAGCCGGGCTCGACCTGGGCGCCCTGCTGGCGAAGGTGGAGAACGCCATCTACCTCACCCTGCGGGAGGACGAGACCTCCCGGCGCGCCTCGTGGGTGCTGGCGGCCTCCCACCCCTTCGAGTCCTGGGGCGACGGGCGCGCCCGGAACGGCACCGTCACCCTTCAGCAGCCGCTGGTGGCGCCCCTCAAGGAGAGCACCACCGCGGTCGACCTCCTGGCCGCCTTCCTGGACGAAGGCAACCGGGGCGCGCGCGAGCACCTGAAGGCGCTGTGGAAGGCCCGCTCCGGGCCGGCCTTCGAGGCCTCCTTCGAGCGCTGGCTCGAGCAGGGGATGATCCCCGGCACCGCCGAGCCGGCGGTGGCCGCGCCGGTCCACGCCGAGGCGGTGGCGGCGGCCGTCCGCGCCCTCCCCGCGGCCCCCCCCGGCCTGGAGATGGCCTTCGCCCGGGACTACTCCCTCGCCGACGGCCGCTTCGCCCCCAACGCCTGGCTGCAGGAGCTGCCGGACCCGGTCACCAAGATCTCCTGGGACAACGCCGCCTACGTCTCCCCGGCCACGGCGAGGCGCCTCGGGTTCCGCAACGGCCAGCGCGTCGCCCTCTCCCTCCCGGGGCGGAGCCTGGAGGCGCCGGTGTGGATCCAGCCCGGCCACGCCGACGAGGCGGTGACCCTGGCCCTGGGCTACGGCCGCACCGCCGACGGCCCGGTGGGCAAGGGCGTGGGGGTGGACGCCTACCGCCTGCGCAGCGCCGCCGCTCCCTGGTTCGAGGGCGGCCTGTCGGTCGCCGCCGCCAAGGGGGAGCACCGCTTCGCCGTGGCCCAGGGGCACTTCTCCATGGAGGGGCGCCCCATCGCCCTGGACTTCACCCAGGAGCAGTGGAAGCGCGAGTCCCACGAGCTCGACGAGCTGCGCGGCCCGGAGCCCAGCCTGCAGGAGCCGGTGGACTACTCCAAGCTGGAGAACGCCTGGGGCATGGCCATCGACCTCGGGAAGTGCGTGGGCTGCAGCGCTTGCGTGGTGGCCTGCCAGGAGGAGAACAACATCCCGGTGGTCGGCAAGGCGCAGGTAGCCAAGGGGCGCATCATGCACTGGATCCGGGTGGACCGGTACTTCCAGGGCCCGCCCGAGGATCCGACGGTCATCGCCCAGCCGCTCGCCTGCGTGCACTGCGAGGCGGCGCCCTGCGAGTACGTCTGCCCGGTGAACGCCACCGTCCACTCGGACGAGGGCCTGAACGAGATGGTCTACAACCGCTGCGTGGGCACGCGCTACTGCTCCAACAACTGCCCCTACAAGGTCCGCCGCTTCAACTTCCTCGCCTGGCGCGGGGAGGCGGCCCCCACCGAGAAGATGCTCGTGAACCCGGACGTGACGGTGCGCGCCCGCGGGGTCATGGAGAAGTGCACCTACTGCGTGCAGCGCATCGAGCGGGTCCGCATCGAAGCCCGGGCCCGCGGCGCCAGGATGGGGCCGGTCCAGACCGCCTGCCAGCAGGCCTGCCCGGCCGAGGCCATCGTCTTCGGAAACCTGCGCGACCCGGGGTCCCGGGTGTCGCAGGCTCACCGCGACCCCCGACGCTACGACCTCCTGCACGGCCTGGGTACCCGGCCGCGCACCGCGTACCTGGTCCGGATCCGCAACCCCAACCCGGAGCTCGGATGAGCCCGCCCGCCGCCACTGCCGCCGCCCGCGAGGCGCTCCAGCCCCCGCGGCTGCTGCCGGCCGGGATCACCGACCGGCAGATCAACGACTCGCTCCTCGACCACGTGTGGAACCCGAGGCGCGGGTGGTGGACCCTCTTCGCCATGGCGCTGGCCGGCACCGGCCTCCTGGTCATGGGCCTCGGGGTCACGCTGGCCTACGGCATCGGCATGTGGGGCAACAACCAGCCGGTGGGCTGGGGCTACGGCATCATCAACTTCGTCTGGTGGATCGGCATCGGCCACGCCGGCACGCTCATCTCGGCCATCCTGCTCCTCTTCCAGCAGAGGTGGCGCACCTCCATCAACCGCTTCGCCGAGGCCATGACCATCTTCGCGGTCATCCAGGCCGCGCTCTTCCCGCTCTTCCACACCGGCCGCCCCTGGTTCGCCGCCTTCTGGCTCTTCCCCTACCCGAGCACGCTGGGCATCTGGCCCAACTTCACGAGCCCCCTCATCTGGGACGTCTTCGCGGTCTCCACCTACTTCACGGTGTCGCTGCTGTTCTGGTACCTGGGGCTCATCCCGGACCTGGCGGCGTTGCGCGACGCCTCGACCTCGAAGGCGAAGCGCATCGCCTACGGCGTCTTCGCGCTGGGGTGGCGCGGGTCGGCCCGGCACTGGCAGCACTACCGCATCGGCTACCTCCTGCTGGCGGGACTCTCCACGCCGCTGGTGCTGTCGGTGCACTCCATCGTGTCCTTCGACTTCGCCGTGTCGCAGCTCCCCGGCTGGCACACCACCATCTTCCCGCCCTACTTCGTCGCCGGCGCGGTCTTCTCCGGGTTCGCCATGGTGATGACGCTCATGATCCCGGCCCGGAAGTACCTGGGCTTCGAGCACGTGGTGACCGAGCGCCACCTCGAGACCATGAACAAGGTGATGCTGGTCACCGGGATGATGGTCTCCTACGGCTACCTCATGGAGCACTTCATCGCCTGGTACAGCGGCAACCCCTACGAGATGTTCGTGATCCTGAACCGCGCCACCGGTCCGTACCGGTGGGTGTACTACGCGATGATCTTCTGCAACGTGCTCGTGCCCCAGACCTTCTGGTGGAGGCGGGCCCGCACCAGCATCCCCTGGATGTTCGCAGCCGCGGTGCTCGTCAACGTGGGCATGTGGACCGAGCGCTTCATCATCATCGTCACCTCGCTCCACCGCGACTTCCTGCCCTCGAGCTGGGGCATGTACTTCCCCACCTGGGTGGACTGGAGCATCTTCGTGGGGACGCTCTCGTTCTTCTCGCTCCTCTTCCTGCTCTTCCTGCGCTTCGTGCCGGCGGTGGCGGTGACCGAGGTGAAGGAGCTGCGCCACGAGCTGGCCCACGAGGCGGCCCACGCCGCGGGAGGCCACCGGTGAGCGCCCGGACGCGATGGGTCCTGGCCCGTTTCGGCGAGGCCGAGCCGCTCCTGGCCGCGGCGCGAGCCCTGCGCCAGGCCGGGCACGCCTCGATCGACATCCACTCGCCCTTTCCCCTCCCCGGGACCGCCGAGGCGCTGGAGCTCGGGCGCTCGCGGGTGCCGCTCCTGGCGCTGTGCGGGGGGCTCGCCGGAGTCGGCACCGCCATCGCCATGCAGGTGTGGATGAACGCGGTGGACTACCCGCTCAACGTGGGCAATCGCCTCCTGGCCGGCAAGCCCAACATGGTGCCGGTGATGTTCGAGCTGGGGGTGCTGCTCTCGTCCTTCGCCATCTTCTTCGGGATGATGGGCCTGTGGGGCTTTCCCCGCCCCCACCACCCGGTCTTCGAGGTGGAGGCCTTCCGCTCCGCGGCGGTGGACGCGCTCTGGCTGTCGGTCGAGGTGAAGGTCGAGGACGCCGAGCGCGTGGCCCAGGCGCTGCGCGGCTCCGGGGCCCTGGAGGTCGAGTTCGCGCCAGAGGTGGAAGCGTGAGCCCCCGCCTGGCCCCCCTGGCGGCGGCGGCGCTGCTCGCCGCCGGCTGCGACGTGCTCGATCCCATGCTGGAGCAGGACAAGGTGCGTCCCTACCGTCCCAGCGACTTCTACGACGACGGCATCGCCATGCGGCCCCCGCCGGCGGGGACGGTGGCGCTGGGCGCGGCGCTGCCGCCGGAGGTGCGCACCGGCCTCGGGTCCGACGGGAAGCCGCTCCAGCGCATGCCGGTGGCGCCGACGCCGGAGCTGCTCCAGGCGGGTCGCAAGCGCTTCGACATCATCTGCGCCACCTGCCACGGGCTCACGGGGGACGGCAAGAGCCTGGTGGCGCGCAACATGTCGCTGCGGCCCCCGCCCTCGCTGCACGACTACGCCTCGCGCCCCGACGGCTACCTGTTCCGGGTGGTGAGCGAGGGCTTCGGCCTCATGCCCGCCTACTCGGCCGAGCTGACGGCGGAGGAGCGCTGGGCGGTGGTGGCGTACGTCCGGGCGCTGCAGCTCAGCCAGCGGACCCGCCTGGCGGAGGCGCCGCCCGAGGTGCGGGCGCGGCTGGAACGGGAGGCCCGGTGAGCGCGACCCCCTTCGGCGGCGGCAGGCTGCTCCGCCTGGCGATCGCGACCGCGGCGGCGGGCCTCGGCCTGACCGCCATCCTGGCGGCCCTGGGCGCGCGCCGGGCCCTCTTCGGCTACCAGGTGGCCTTCACCTACTGGGTGGGGGTGGCGGTGGCGGCCCTCATCCTGCTCATGATCTTCCACGCCGCGGGCGCCCGCTGGATGACGGTGGTGCGCCGCCTCCTGGAGGTCATCCCGCTGGCCACCGCGGTGCTGGCGGTGCTGTTCGTCCCGGTGGCCCTGGGGATGCGCCACCTGTTTCCCTGGGCGGACCTCTCCGGGGTCACCGGCGAGGCGCTTCACCTCTGGCAGCACCGGCGCCCCTGGCTCAACGTCCCGTTCTTCCTCATCAGGGCCGCCGTCTACTTCGGGCTGTGGATCGCGGTGAGCCACCTCCTGCACCGCTGGTCGGTGCGCCAGGACGAGTCGGGGAGCCCGGAGCTCACCGTGAAGCAGCGGCGGCTCGGGGCCGGCGCGCTGCCGCCGGTGGCCCTGGCCATGACCTTCGCCGCCTTCGACTGGCAGATGTCGCTGGAGTCGAGCCTCGCCTCCACCATCTTCGGCGTCTACTACTTCGCCGGCAGCTTCGTCTCCGCGGTGGCGGTGCTCATCCTGGCGGTGGTGGCGGCGCGGGGGAGCGGCCTCCTCCCGGGCGTGACCGAGGACCACCTGCACAGCCTGGGCAAGTTCCTCTTGGCCTTCACCGCCTTCTGGGCCTACATCGCACTGTCCCAGTACCTGCTCATCTGGATCGCCAACCTCCCCGAGGAAGCGCCCTGGTACCTCCTGCGCAACGCCACCGGCTGGCGCAGCGTGGGGCTGTTCCTGGTGCTGTTCCACTTCGTGGTGCCCTTCTTCCTGCTCCTCTCCCGGGACCTGAAGCGGAGCCCCAGGGGGCTGGCCGCGATGGCGTCGTGGATCCTGGTGGTGCACTACGTCGACGTCTACTGGGTGGTGATGCCGCGCCTCCACCCCGAGGGGCCCCGCCCGGCCCTGGTGGACCTCAGCGCCTGGGTCGGCATCGGCGCCGCCGCGCTGGCCTTCGCCCTGTGGCGCCTGCGCGGGCGGCCCCCGGTCCCCGTCCGCGACCCCTTCCTGCCCGACTCGCTCGGGTACGAGCCGAATCAATGAGCGAGCACGCCCACAAGGTCGGCGCCGAGCCCGACGTCGTCGACACGCCGCGGCTGGTCGCCATCGCCGTGGTCACCCTGGCCCTGTTCCTGGTCGCCTCCCTGGTCACCGGCTGGGGGATGAGGTGGGAGCGGGGCCGGATCCTGGCCCAGGGGCCGCCTCCGCCGCCGGCCGACGTGGGTCAGGCCAAGATCGGCCTGGTGGAGCAGATCCCCTTCGACCTCACCCGCACCGGCGAGGAGTGGACCGCCGCCCAGCGCCGCCGGCTCGAGAGCTACGGCTGGGTGGACCGCCGGGCCGGGATCATCCACGTGCCGGTGGAGCAGGGGATGGAGCGGGTGCTCCGGGGGGAGCGGCCGTGATCGCGGCCGCCCTGGCGCTGGCCCTGGGGGCCGCCGCGGCCGCGCCGGCGGCCGAGCCGGCGGAGGCGCCCTCCATCCTGCAGAAGGTGGAGATCGTGGAGCACCTCGGCGACCAGGTGCCGCTGGACGCCGCCTTCCGGGACCAGCAGGGCCGGACGGTGACGCTCGGCGAGCTGCTGGCCGGCGACAAGCCGGTGGTGATGGCCCTCGTCTACTACGAGTGCCCCATGCTGTGCGGCCTGGTGCTGGGCGGCCTGGCCCGCGGCATGCGACAGACCGGCCTCGAGCTGGGCCGGGACTTCCGGGCGGTGTCGGTGAGCTTCGATCCGCGCGAGAAGCCCGGGCTGGCCCTGGTGCGCCAGACCGCCTACCTCCAGTCGATGGGAAGGCCGGAGGCCACCGGCGACTGGCGCTTCCTCACCGGCGAGGAGCCGCAGATCGAGAAGGTCACCGGGGCGGTGGGCTTCGAGTACGCCTACGACGAGTCCACCAAGCAGTTCGCCCACGCCGCCGCCATCATGGTGCTTTCCCCGGGGGGAAAGGTCTCGCGCTACCTCTACGGGGTCGAGTACCCGGGGCGGGATCTGCGCCTGGCGCTGGTGGAGGCCGGGCAGGGGCGGGTGGGCACCAGCTTCGACCGGTTCCTGCTCACCTGCTACCGCTACGACCCGGCGGCGCGGCGCTACGTGCCCTACGCCCTGGGCTTCGTCAAGGTCGGGGCGGTGCTGGTGGCGCTGCTGCTGGGCGGCGCCCTGGCCGTCTACTGGCGCCGCGAGGCCAGGAAGGGGGGGGTGCGGTGAACGAGCTGCTGCGCCGCATGCTCTTCCTGCCCGAGCAGGGCTCCGAGTACGCCCGCTCGGTGGACCACCTCCACTATTTCGTCATCATCTCCACCATGCTGGGGGCGACGGCGGTCTTCGCCGCCGCCGCGGTCTTCGTGGTGCGCTACCGCCGCCGCCGGGAGGGCGAGGTCACCCCGCGCGTCGAGCCCACCGCGGTCCACGAAACGGTCTTCGTCGGGGTGCCCCTGGTGCTGTTCCTTTCCTGGTTCGCCATCGGCTTCCCCCAGTACGTGTCGCTGCAGACCCCGCCCCGGGACGCCATGGACGTCTACGTCCAGGGCAAGAAGTGGATGTGGCAGTTCGCCTACCCGGGCGGCCCCAACTCCACCGACGTGCTCCGGGTCCCGGCCGGCCGGCCGGTGAGGCTCCTGCTCACCTCGCGCGACGTCATCCACTCCTTCTTCGTCCCCGCCTTCCGCCTGAAGCAGGATGCCCTGCCGGGCCGCTACACCCAGACCTGGTTCCGGGCCACCGAGCCGGGGCGGCACCAGATCTTCTGCGCCGAGTACTGCGGGGTGGGCCACTCGGCCATGCTGGGCGAGGTGGTGGTGATGAAGGCCGAGGAGTTCGACACCTGGCTGGCCGAGCAGCGCCGCGGCCTGGCCCGGGTCCAGGACTCGGGCCCGGGCCCGGGCGAGCCCTTCGACGTCCGCTCCAACCTGCGGGACGAGGGGCGCAAGCTGGCCTCGGAGTACGGCTGCTTCGGCTGCCACACCGTGGACGGCAGCCGGCACATCGGCCCGACCTGGCTCGACCTCTACGGGAAGGTGGAGCGCCTGGAGGGGGGCAAGACCGTCCAGGTGGACGAGGGCTACCTCACCCGCTCAATGATGGATCCCCGCGCCGACGTCGTGGCCGGCTACCAGCCGATCATGCCCACCTTCCAGGGGCGGGTCCCGGCGCCGGAGGTGGCCGCCATCGTCGAGTTCATCAAGTCCCTCAGGACGGACGTGGTCGCTCCCGAGCCGTCGAAGGGTCCGGTCTATGTCCCCGTCCCCAGCAAGTGACGCCGCCGCCGCCCCCAGCTACCTCGTCGCCGACCGCGGCCCGGGGAGCTGGCTCACTACCCGCGACCACAAGCGCATCGGGGTGATGTTCCTCGCCCTCACGCTGGTGGCCTTCGCCCTGGGCGGATTCTTCGCCATGGCCATCCGCCTGGAGCTGCTGACGCCTGGGCCGACCATCATGGACGCCATGACCTACAACCGGATGTTCAGCTTGCACGGGATCGTCATGATCTTCCTCTTCATGATCCCGGCCATCCCCAGCGTGTTCGGGAACTTCTTCATCCCGCTCATGATCGGGGCGCAGGACGTGGCCTTCCCGCGGCTCAACCTGGCCACCGTCTACCTGTACGTGACCGGCCTCGGCCTGGCGATCTACGGGATGATCCAGGGGGGCGCCGACACCGGCTGGACCTTCTACACGCCCTACAGCACCACCACCACCGCCATCGTCTGGCCCATCCTCCTGGCCGGCTTCACGCTGGGCATGGCGTCGATCTTCACCGGCATCAACTTCATCGTCACGGTCCACACCCTGCGCGCCCCCGGCCTCACCTGGATGCGGCTGCCGCTCTTCGTGTGGTCCATGTACGCCACCTCGGTCATCCAGGTGCTGGCCACGCCGGTGCTGGGCATGACGCTGCTCCTGGTGGCGGTGGAGAACGTCTTCGGGTTCGGCATCTTCGATCCCGCCCGCGGCGGCGATCCGGTGCTGTTCCAGCACCTGTTCTGGTTCTACTCGCACCCCGCCGTCTACATCATGGTCCTGCCGGCCATGGCGGTGATGAGCGAGGTGGTGCAGGCCTTCGCCCGCAAGAACATGTTCGGCTACAGGGCGGTGGCCATGTCCTCGCTGGGCATCGCCTTCGTGGGCTTCTTCGTGTGGGGGCACCACCTCTTCACCTCGGGGCAGTCCACCTTCGCCTCCGGGATCTTCGGCGTCCTCAGCATGTTCGTGGGCATCTTCACGGCCATCAAGGTCTTCAACTGGACGGCCACCCTCTACAAGGGCTCCATCAACTTCACAGCCCCCTTCGTCTACCTGCTGGGCTTCCTCTTCTTCCTGGTCTTCGGCGGCATGACCGGCATCGCCCTGGCCACCGTCTCGCTCGACGTCCACTGGCAGGACACCTACTTCGTGGTGGCCCACTTCCACTTCATCATGGTGGGCTCGACCATCATGGCCTTCCTGGCCGCCCTCCACTACTGGTGGCCGAAGATGTTCGGGAAGACCTATTCGGAGCGCTGGGCGCTGGTGGCGGCGGTGATGGTGATCCTGGGCTTCATCTTCACCTTCGTTCCGCTGTTCCTCCTCGGGAACATGGGGATGCCGCGCCGCTACTACTCCTACCCGGAGCGCTTCTGGCCGCTCAACGTCGCCGCCACCGCGGGCGCCTCGGTGCTGGCCATGGGACTCGTCATCGTCCTCGCCTACCTGGTGGTCTCGCTGG
>DASRTO010000570.1:0-1941 GCA_035655915.1 Anaeromyxobacteraceae bacterium | reverse complement strand
GCTCGACCTCGGCGAGGCGCGGGTGGACGTGTGCGCCCTGCCGGGCGACCGGTCCCAGCGCCCGCTGTGGCGCCCCTTCGGCGCCGGGGCGGTAGGGGCGCTGGTGCTCCTCCCCGCCGAGGGGATCGACTCGCTCCTGGGAGAGCTGACCCGGGGGATGAAGCTGCCGGTGGTGGTGTGCGGCCCGACCGAGGAGGCCATCCCGGAGGTGCTCCGGCTGGCGCCGGCGGGCATGGCCTTCGAGGGGCCCGACGCCGCCGAGGGGCTGCGGGCGCTTCTGGCCGGGGCCGGCGCCCGCAAGCGCGCCTACTAGGAAGCTTCACGCGGCATGAGCCTTGACCTCGACATCACAGCCCAGATCGGAGAGCCGCTTGACGAGGCGACGGATGGTCTTGGTCTTGTCGTGGCGGTCGAAGTGCAGGGGGCCGAGGTCGCGGTACTCGACACCGTCGCGGAGCATGTGGAAGGCGGCGGTGAGCATGGAGGCCGCGACGGCCAGGATGGCCTTCTTGGCTCCACGGCGGGACTTGATGCGGAGGAACTGGGCGCGAAGGTAGCTGTCCTTCTTGCGAGCCGCGGCCCAGGCGGCGGTGACGAGGGTGGTTTTGAGCCAGTTGGCGCTCTTTCGTACGCGCGTCGAACGCCGTTTCCCGGCGCTCTCGTCGTTGCGGGGACAGAGACCGGCCCAGGAGACGAGGTGGCCCGGAGAGGGGAAGCGCGACATGTCGACGCCGATCTCAGCCACGATGACCTGGGCGACGATGTCACTGACTCCCGGCATCGTCGTCAGGAGGGCGGCGCGCTCCTGGATCGGCGCCAGCAATTTTCCCGCGGCGGCGTCCAGTTGCCCGAGGGCGGCCTCGAGGGCCCCGATGAGGCCGAGGTGGAGCTCGAGCATCGAGCGGTGGTGATCGGTGACGCGTCCGCGCAGGGCCTCGATGAGCTCGGCGCGCTTGCGGCGGGCGGTGCCGACGGCGAGGTCGGCGAGGTGCTCGGGGTCGTCCTGCCCCGCGATGATCGCGTCGAGCATGGCCCGGCCGCTCGTTCCCAGGACGCTCGAGAGGACACTGGCGACCTTGATGTTGGCGTCCTCCAGGGTCTTCTGGATGCGCAAGGTGTGCTGCGAGATCTCGCGCACGAGCTGCTTGCGGGTGCGGGTCAGGTCTCGCAGTTCCTGGATCCTCGCCGGCGGCACGAAGCTCGAGCGGATCAGCCCGTGCGCAAGCAAGTCGGCGATCCACATCGCGTCGTTCACGTCGGTCTTGCGACCAGGCACGTTGCGGATGTGCTGGGCGTTGGCGAGCAGCAGCTCGAATCGACCTTCGAGAAGGTGCCACACCGGCTTCCAGTAGACACCGGTCGCTTCCATGGCGATGTGCGTGCAGCCTTGCGACTCGAGCCAGTCGGCCAGTGCGAAGAGTTCGCTCGTGGTCGTTCCGAAGGTGCGGACCTCCTTGTGCACCGGCTCGGTCACGCAGCGCACGCAGGCCACCACGGTGTCCTTGTGGACATCGAGCCCAGCGCAGCGGGGATGCATGACTTCCATGGGTCCTCCTGGGGCAATCGGCGTCGGGAGGAACCCTCGTCGTCGAAATCTACTAGTCGTGCTCCGGGGTCTCGCGACCCGTGGACACAGTTCGGGGTGCTCGCAGGGTTCCGGGTCCAACTACTGAACGGGCTCGTGGCACCAAGGCGTGGCCGACCTCGTTCCCGACGCACCCCCGAAACCTACACCCAGCCAGCGACAGGGCCGGGCACGACTGCTTCGTCCGTCGGGGACGGTCCCCGACCGATGTTCAACTACTGACGGTAGGCTATCATGCGCGCGACCCCGCATCCGGAGGTGCGCGTGTATCCCCCCGTCTACGTCGCCGACGTCGCCCGCCACGAGGGCCAGGAGGTCACCCTCCACGGGTGGCTCCACGGCCGCCGCTCCTCCGG
>DASRTO010000569.1:0-7252 GCA_035655915.1 Anaeromyxobacteraceae bacterium | reverse complement strand
GCGGCGGATCGGGCGCGGCGGGCGCTGGCGAAGCTGGCCGACGAGGCGGCCCGGGTTCCCGCCGCCGAGGCCGACCGCCGCATGGCCGATCTGCTCAAGGCGAACCTTTCGGCCGTTCCGCGGGGCCAGCGCGAGGCGACGCTCACCGAGTGGACCGCCGAAGGGCCGCGGGAGGTGTGGGTGGCCCTGGATCCGGCGCTCACGCCCCGACAGAACATGGAGCGGTACTACCGGCGCTTCCGCCGCATCGCCGGCAGCGCCGCCCGGGTCGAGGCCCGCGCCGCCGAGGTGCGCGGCCGGCTCGAGGCGCTGACGCGCCTGCTCTCGGGGGTGGAGCGGGCAGTGCCGGAGGCGCTGCCGCGCCTCGAGCGCGAGGCGCGCCGGCTGGGGGCGGCGCCGCGCCCGGCGGCGGCGCCGCGCCGGCGCCCGGAGGAGCCGGCCCCGCCCTGGCGGACCTTCCGGACGGCCGGCGGCGCCACGGTGCTCGTGGGGAAGAGCGCCCAGGGGAACGACGCCCTGCTGCGGCAGGCCGGAGGCAACGACGCCTGGCTGCACGCGCGCGGGCGCGCCGGCGCCCACGTGGTGCTGCGCCTCGGGAAGGGGAAGGCCCCCGGCCAGGAGGACCTCCTCGACGCCGCCCACCTGGCGGCCCACTTCAGCGAGGCCCGAGGGGAGCCGTCGGCCGACATCGCCTGGACCCGCGCCCGGCACGTGAAGAAGCCCCGGGGCGCAGCGCCCGGCGCGGTGACCTACAGCCAGGAGCGCACCCTGCTCCTCCGCCTCGAGCCAGCCCGGCTCGGGCGCCTCCTCGCCGCCGAGGAAGGCGCCGAGAGCGACCCCTGATCGCCCCGGCCGGCGGCGCGACGGGCCGCCGGGCTAGGATGGGCCCCGGTGCCGGCGAACCAACCCGAGCAGCTCCGCCTCTTCGGCCTCGACGTGCGAGCCGCGCCGCGCCAGGTGCGCCTCGAGGCGGCCTCGCGCCTGGCCGACGCCATCTCCGGCCTGCTCGGCGAGATCGTGCGCCTCACCGTGCACGACAACCGCTCCACCATGGTCTCCTTCCGCCGCGCCCCCGACGCGGTCTGCTACCGGGTGCACCACCTGTTCCTGGAGGCGCCCGGGGAGGTGGTGCGGGCGCTGGCGGCCTTCGCCTCGCTGCGGCTCCGCCCCGGCCGCCGGCGCGAGGCGGGCCGGCGCATCGACGCCTGGGTACGCCAGAACCGCGGCGCCATCGCCCCGCTCGACCCGGGCGCGCTCCGCCCGCGCGGACGGCACCACGACCTCGGCGCCATCCTGGAGCGGCTCAACGCCCGGCACTTCGGGGGCGCCGTGCGAGCCGCCATCGGCTGGGGGCGCGACGCCGGGCGCGCCGCGCGCCGCTCCATCAAGACCGGCGTCTACCTCCACGACGCCCGCGTCATCCGCATCCACCCGGCGCTGGACCGGGCCGAGGTTCCCGAGTTCTACGTGGCGGCGGTGGTGTTCCACGAGATGCTGCACCAGGTGGTGCCCGGGGAGGAGAGCGGGCGGCGCCGGGTGGTGCACGGCACCGAGTTCCGCCGCCGGGAGCGCGCCTACCCGGACCACGCCCGCGCCCGCGAGTGGGAGCGGAAGAACCTGGACCTGCTGTTGGGGCGGGCGCGGCGGTAGGTCACGGCGCCGGCCGCGCCCGGTCCAGGCGCCGCCGCAGCCCGAGCAGCGCGAGCCAGGCCAGCAGCGCCGCCCCGCCCACGGCGAAGCCGGCCGGCACCGTCCGGTCGCGGAAGTCGAGCCGCAGCACGTGGCGGCCGGCCGCGACCGGCACCGCCATGAAGGCGTAGTCGGCGCGGGCGATGGGCGCGGGCGCGCCGTCGAGCGTGGCCCGCCATCCCGGGTAGAAGGGGTCGAGGATCACCGCCACCCCGTCGCGCGGCGCCACCACCGTGGCCGAGAGCCAGTCGGGCCCGACCCGGACCTCCTCCGCGGCGAGCGGTCCCTGCGGCACGCCCGAGGCCGGGAGGCCGGGCGGCGCCTCGGCGAGCACCGCCCGGTCGCCCGCCGCCGCCGCGAGGAGCCCGCCCCCGCCGCCGAGGGCCTCGTCCGGCGCGACCGACCAGGCGCCGGTCCAGAAGACCCGCGGCAGCGCCTCGGCCCGGTAGGCCACCAGCGGGGCGTACCACTCGCGCTCGCCCACCATGAGGCGCGGCAGCGGCAAGCGCTCGTCGGAGATCACCAGCGGCGTGCCCAGCAGCGGCCACAGTGGAGAGGAGGGGCGAGCCCGGGGGAAGTTGGTGTCGCCGGTGATGGGGCCCGGCTGCGGGAGACGATCGGCCAGGGTGGCCTGCAGGAGGCGGATCACCCGTTCCACGCACATGGGACCGTAGCCCAGGGCCCCCTCCCAGCCGAGCCACAGCGGCGCGTTGGCCGACGCGCCCCACGCCGCCAGCACGCCCACCCGGCGCGGCTCGGGCGCGGCCGGCACCAGCGGGGCGAACTCGCCCAGGATGGGGCGCTGGCGCGCGGCCGGCCCGGCGGGGTTCATCCACCCGAAGGCGAGGTACAGGTCGGTGGCCGCCAGCGCCACCGCGCCCAAAGCCAGCGCCCGCCCCCGGGCGGCGTGGCCGAAGAGGAGCAGCGCCGCGCCGCCCGCCGCCAGCGCCACCGCGGTCCACGCGGTGACGCGCCCGGCTGCGGCGTCGAAGGGGAAGCCGGGGAGGCGCGGCAGCAGCAGGGCCAGGAGCGCCAGGGCGCCGAGCACCCCCAGGCCGCGCCGCGCCCGGGGCCCGAACCCCTGGCGGCGGAGCGCCGCCAGCCCCTCGGCGGCGAGGAGCGCCGAGGCCAGGGCGGTCACCATGAGGAAGCGGGTCGGCACCCGGAAGGCGCCGTAGCCGGGGAGGAACCGGTAGAGGAGGCGGTGCACCCCCAGCCAGGCGTCCTCGCCGAACCCCAGCCACACCCCGAGGACTCCCAGGGCCAGGAAGAGCGGGACGCCGCGGCGGCGCCACGGGGCCGCCGCCGCCAGCGCCAGCGGCGCGATGCCGAGGTAGCCGGTGGCTTCCCACAGGTTCAGACCCCAGCGCCAGTGCCAGGCGCGCGGCAGGACCAGGAGCGCCAGCGCCCAGCGGTCGGGCCACTTCCAGCTGGTGGCGAACTCGTAGGAGATGCCCGAGCCGCGCGGCCCGAGCTGCGCCAGCTGCAGGGCCGGCAGCACCGCCGGTGCCGCCAGGAGGAGGCCTACCGGCACCGCCGCCACCGCCAGCACCGCGTCCAGCCGGCGCTGCCGCCACAGCGCCGGGGCCATCGCCAGGGCGTACAGGCCGGCGCAGAGGGAGCCGAAGTGGGCCATCTGCGGCGACCCGCCCAGCCAGCCGGCCGCGGCGGCCAGGGCGGTGAGGAGCAGCCACCGCCCGCGCCGCTCCTCGGCGAAGACCTCGAGGCCCCCCAGCATCCACGGCCACCAGGCGGTGGAGGCGGCGAAGTTCCAGTGGAGGACGTGGACCGTCTCCTTGGCGGAGAGCGCGAAGAGCACCGCGGCCAGCAGTGCCTCCAGCGGCGAGAGCCCGCGGCGGCGCATCCAGAAGGCCATGCCCCACCCGGCGACGCACAGGTGCAGCAGCGTCGCCAGCGTCAGGGCGCGGGGCGCCTCCCAGGGGAGGGTGAGCCAGGTGGCGAGGTCGAACACCGCCGCCTGCGGGTCCGCCACCAGCGGGTAGCCCGCGAACATGCCGCGCTGCCACCAGGGGAGCGAGCCCGAGCGCAGCGCCCCGGCCACCGCCTCCCGCACGCCGAAGAAGTAGAAGCGCAGGTCCGAGCCGGTGAAGGCCATGCCCGGCCACGCCGCACGCCAGTGGAAGGCCAGCACCGCCAGGGGGACCCCTAGCGCCACCGCCCGCCAGGCGCGCGCCCCGCCGGCGCCCCCGGGCGGGCCGGGGAAGGGGTCGGGCGGGGAGGCGGCGGTGGCGGGAGGCATGCGCGGGCGCGGCGCAGGGTAACATGCCGGGCGGTGACCCCCCTGGAACGCTTCGCCGAGAGCCTCTCCGCGACCCTGGCGGGCACCGGCGGCTACGCGCCGCTCATCCTCTTCTTCGGCAGCTTCGTCGAGTACGTCTTCCCGCCCTTCCCGGGCGATACCCTGGTGCTCCTGGGGGCCTGGTACGCCGTGAACGGCGCGCTCTCCTGGCCCATGACCTTCCTGGCGGTGACCGCCGGGGCCGTGGCCGGCGCCTGGGTGGACTGGCGCGCCGGCGTGGCGCTGGGGCGGCGCCTCGACCGGAGCGCCCATCGCCGGGGCGGCCTCGGCGAGGAGCGGCTGCGGCGCTTCGAGGCGAGCTACCGGCGCTGGGGCGCCTGGCTGCTGGTGGCCAACCGCTTCCTCCCCGGGGTGCGCGCCTTCTTCTTCCTCGCCGCCGGCGCCAGCGGCATCCCGCTCCGGGAGGTGCTGCTCTTCGGCGGCATCTCGGCCGCCCTCTGGAACGCGGTCCTGCTGGCCGCGGGGGGATTCCTGGTGGGCAACCTGGAGGAACTGGTGCAACTGGTCGGCCGCTATACCAGCGTCGCCTGGCTGGCCATGGCGGCGGTGGCGGCGCTGCTCCTGGCCCGGGCGCTGCTCAGGCGCCGCCCCGAGGAGGAGGGGTCGTGACCTGGCTCGCCCTGGCCCTGGCGCTCTCGGCCCTCCCGGCCGAGGCCTCGCGCCGCTACCGCTGGGAGATCGCCGGCGAGCCGGTGGGCTGGGCCTCGCTCTCGGTGCGCTGCGGCGAGGGCCGATGCCGCGTGCGCTTCGAGAGCGCCTCGCTCCGCCCCGAGGCCGCCGGAGGCGGCGCCACCTCCCGCCGGCTCGAGGCCGAGACCGACCCGGACGGCCTCCTCCTGGGGGCGTCCTGGAGCGGGGAGGGAACCGGGGGAGGGCAGCACCGGCAGGCGAGCGGGGAGCGCGCCGCGGCGCTGCTGGCGGAGGTCCTGCTGGCCGGCGCCGACGAGGGCGAGCGGCGTTGCCTGGAGGTCGAGGACGAGGTGTCGGGCGAGGCCGGCACAGCCTGCGCCACGCGCCGCGGCCAGTGGCTGGAGGGGACGGTGCGGGGTGAGCCGCTGCGGGTGCGCGGCGCGGCCGGCCGCTTGCCCGAGGAGGTGGTCCTG
The DNA here is from genome assembly GCA_035655915.1 of Anaeromyxobacteraceae bacterium. Lineage (GTDB taxonomy): Bacteria > Myxococcota > Myxococcia > Myxococcales > Anaeromyxobacteraceae > DASTPH01. The sequence continues at coordinate 2,140 of DASRTO010000569.1, read as the reverse complement.
CCCGGCCAGGGGAGCCGCTTCGCGGCCGACTCGTCGGCGGCCTTGCCGCCGCGCCCGCCCCGGCTCTTCGGGGTCCGGGTGGCGGCGCCCCCCGGCGCCGAGGGGGACCCGGCCCTGCGCTTCTGCGGCCTCCAGCCCGAGCCCGCCGACCCCGAGCCGCCCCCGCGCCGGATCCCGCTGGAGTTCGTGGACGCGACGAGCTGCCGCGAGGCGGCCGCCCGCTGGCTGGAGGCGGCGGCGGGGCGAGGCCTCTCCGGGCGGCACGTGCTGGGCGTGGCCTTCGACGGCGCCGGCTTCGTGTGGCACGAGTGGGCCGAGGTGCGGGCAGACGGCCGCTGGGTGGCGGTGGATCCGGCCTTCCGCCAGGCGCCGGCGCTGGGGCTCCGCTTCGCGGTGGCGCGCTACGCTCCCGGCGACGCCGCGGCCCGGGCCGAGGCCGGCCGGCGCGTGCTCGCCTGCTGGGGCCGGGCCCGGATCGAGCGGGCCCGCTGAAGCCGCGGCTCCGCGCCCGCCGCGCCGGCGTCCGGCGCACCCGCGGTGCGACCCGCTCCCACCTCCCCGCGGCCGCGGGCTCGCGCGCCGTCCGGGACCGTGTAGAATCCGCGCGCCGTGGCGTTCTGGCGCAAGAAGCCCTACGACCGGTCGCAGACGCTGGCCGAGGCCGAGAGGGCCCGCGGCCAGGGGCGCACCGCCAGGGCCATCAAGCTCTACCGGGCGGTGCTGGCCAGGGAGCCCAACGACGCGGTGGTGCACGGCAAGATCGCGCCGCTGCTGGCCCGGCGGAAGAAGCTGCGCGGCGAGGCGCTGGCGAGCTTCCGCCTGGCCGCCCAGGGGCAGCTCAAGGCCGGCTTCACCGACCGCGCCATCGCCCTCTACGTCCAGGCGGCGGCCTTCTTCCCGCTCGAGACCGAGCTGTGGGAGGAGATCGCCCGGCTGGATCAGGTGCGCGGGCGGCGCGCCGACGCCATCGGCGCGCTCATGGAGGGGGCGGGCCACCTGGCCCGGAAGGGGCCCAGCCGGCCGGACGGGGTGCGCCTGCTCCGCAAGGCGCTGGAGATGGAGCCCTGGCACCTCGAGGCCACCCTGCTCCTGGCCCGGCTCCTGGCGAGGGACCGGGAGAGGCAGGAGGCGGTGGCTCTCCTCGAGGACATCGCCGGCCGGGTCCGCGGCAAGGGACGCCGCCGCGTGCGCCGCGCCATCTTCCGCATCCGGCCCACCCCGGGGAACGCCTGGCGGTGGATGGCGCGCAAGTAGGGCGGGGGACGGAGGATGGCCGGGAGCGGACGAGCGCCGGTGGCGGCGCCTCGCGGACCTTCAGCCCGCTCGCCGCGCCAGGAAGCGGGCCAGCGCGGTGGCCTTGGGGACGAGCGAGGCCAGCTCGACGTGCTCGTCCTGGGTATGGAAGGCGGTGCCGCGGGGGCCCAGGCCGTCGATGGAAGGCACCCCGGCCGAGCCGGTGACCGAGGCGTCGGAGCCGCCGCCGGAGAGGGGGGCCTCGCCGGAACCGAGGCCGCACTCGGCCTGGATGGCACCGTACTCGACGGCCAGGGCCGCCGAGGCCTCGGTGCGCGTGAGCGGGGGGCGGGTGCTGGACACCGCCACCGTGAGGCTCGTCCCCTCCACGGCCGCCTCGGCGGCGGCGTGGCGCAGCCGGTCCAGCGCCTCGGCGCCGTCGCGCTCGGAGAGGAAGCGCAGGTCCACCTCGCAGCGGGCCGCGGCCGGGACGGTGTTGCGGGTGGTACCGCCCTCGATCCGGCCCACGCTCACGGTCACGCCGCGATGGTAGTCGGTGAGGGCCTGGGCTCGGTCCACCAGGCGGGAGAGGGCCCAGATGGCGTTCCGCCCCTTCTTGTGGTCGCTGCCGGCGTGGGCGGCCACGCCGCGAGCGGTCACGTCCAGCGAGGCGATCCCCTTGCGCCGGGTGACGATGCCGTCGCCGGGCCGCCCGGACTCGAGCCCCAGGGCGCAGGCCGAGCCGCGCACGCGCTCCCGGGTCAGGGGCTGCGACGCCGGCGAGCCCATCTCCTCGTCGGCCACGAACAGCCCGCGCAGCGGCACGCGGGAGAGCAGCCCGGCGCGGTGGAGGGCCTCCAGGGCGAAGACCCCGACCACCAGCCCGCCCTTCATGTCGAGCACGCCC
>DASRTO010000568.1:0-5106 GCA_035655915.1 Anaeromyxobacteraceae bacterium | reverse complement strand
CTCGGCCCTGGCGGCCGCGGCCTCGGCCCGCTGCGCATCGGCCTTGGCGGAGGCACCCTGCGCGTCGACCTTGCTCTCGAGGTCGCCCTGGCGCGTCTCGACCTTGGTCATCCGGTCGGACAGCGAGTCGACCTGTTGCTTCAGGGCCGAGTCGCTGGCACATCCGGCGACGAGAACGCTGGCGAGCCCCATTCCGGCGACGGTCGCTACTCTCATTCGCTCCTCCGAGGTTCGTGGGGGGTGTTTCGCCCACAGGATAGAGGGGAACCCTCCGCGGATGGACCGTTCCGCTTGGGGGCCTCCCCTGGGGGGGGCTAAGGGTCCTGCGCGGCGCGGATGTACACCCGAGGTCGATGTGGCCGGCCGGCCCCCCGGGGGGCGGCCAGATCGGTGGGTCGAGCCGCGGCCCGAGGGCCCGGGTCGAGGGGGTCGGCGGCGCCCGGCCCCGGGGCCCCGTATGAATCCCGGCGCACCCCGCCCAGGAGGTGGACATGCTACCCCGGCCCGGCCGGCCGCTGAACGCCGGCCGGCAGGTCCCCGGTCCAGGCGAGGGCGCGGGCGGCCCCCGGGCGCCTACCCGTTCGGCGCGATCACCGCCCGCCCGCGGAGCCTTCCCTCCCGCATCCGCTGGTAGGCCTCCGGCGTGCGCTCGAGCGGGAAGATCTCTGCCTCGAGCCGGATGCGCTTCATGGCCGCCAGCGCAACGACCTCGGTCAGCTCGGGCAGCGTGCCCCAGTAGGTGGTGGCGATGGCGCACTCCTGCGGCACGCCGAAGAAGCTCACCGGCAAGGTCCCGCCGGCGATGCCGACGATAATGATCTGCCCCATGCGCCTCGCCGCCTTGGCGGCCAGCGCCAGCGTCGCGTCGGAGCCCACGAAGTCGATGACCGCCTCCGCGCCCTCCCCGCGGGTGAGCTCGCGGATGCGCACCACCGCCTCGTCGCCGGGCCGGAGCGCCTCGTCGGCGCCCAGCTCCCGCGCCGTCGCCAGCTTGGCCTCCGAGGTGTCGAGCGCCACCACCCGCGCCCCCGAGAGGACCCGGAGGAGCTGGATGCCCATCTGGCCGAGCCCTCCCGCCCCGATGACCACCGCGGTGGCCCCGCCAGGCAGGGATGGCAGCGCGCGCTTCACCGCGTGGTAGGGGGTGAGCCCGGCATCCGCCAGCGGGGCGGCGAGCCGTGGATCGAGCGAGGGCGGCAGCGGCACCAGCCAGCGGGCCTCCGGCACCAGCATGAAGGGGGCCATGCCCCCGTCGCGGCCCAGCCCGCCCCCGGCGTTCCGGATCTCGGCCGAGCGCTCGCAGTAGGCTTCGTAGCCCATCTGGCAGGGCCGGCACCGGCCGCACCCCCACGGCCCGTAGATCAGGACCGGGTCCCCCTTGGCGAGGCGCCCCACCCCGGCGCCCACCTCCTCCACCCATCCCGCGTTCTCGTGCCCCAGCGTGAAGGGAAGGTCGTAGGGCAGCGCCCCGGCCGGGAACTCCTGGAGGTGGAGGTCGGAGTGGCACGCGCCCGCGCCCGCGACGCGGACGAGCACCTGGCCCGGCCCGGCCTTCGGGACCGGCACGTCGCGGAACTCAGGCGATCGGCCCCAGCCGACGAACTGGAATGCCTTCATGGCGACGCTCCGCGGCTCCGATGGCCCATGGCCCTCGGCCCATCCGTAAGCCGGAGCGCCGGGGGCGCTGGGCTCTTCGGGGGCCCCCGCCAGGGATCCACGCGCCGGGGGGCGCCGATCCGTCCGGCCGGGCCGGGGCCGCCGCAGGGCGGTCCGGTGGAGCTATCCCGCCGGGACCTCGGGCAGCCGGTCGACCACGTGCACCGCGGCGAACCCCAGGCCGAGGAGGAGCCCCTCGATGGCCCGGCGGGCTGAGTCGCGGGCCCGGGCCTTGAGCGGCTCGTCGGCGGCCAGCTGGCGCTCGAAGGCCTCCTTCGCCAGCTGGAAGAGCCGGGCCGTCTCGGCCGAGTCGAGGTTCGAGCCGATGACCTCGGTCTCGCCCGGCTGGAGCTCCACCGTCGCCGCCACCGGCGGCAGCGCCACCCAGGCCTCGCGTCCGGAGACCCGCAGGTTCGAAGGCCCGAGCCGGCCGAGGTCCAGGCCCAGGTGCCCCACCGCGAAGACGATGGCCCTGCCGCGCGGCCGGCGCAGGCTGTAGCGGGCCCACTCGGCCACGTCGCCCCAGAAGGAGCCGGCGGCGCGCGGCTCGGGCTGGAACGACACCTTCCTGTAGAGCTGCACCTCGAGCGCCTCCAGGCGCGCCACCTCGCGGATGCGCTCCACCACTGCCGGTGGATCCGGGAGCGGCGCCGGCCGGAGGGCAAGGAGCCGCCAGGCGATCGCCGCCCCGCCGCCCGCGGCGAGCCCTAGGACGAGGAGGGCCAGGAACCGGCGCGCCACCGGCCCCATCCTACTCGAAGAGCCGGCCGGCCACGTCGCTGTGAAGGTCGAGCCCGCGGGCGGTGAGCCGCACGCGGCCGCGCCGGGCCGAGGCCAACCCGGCCCGGCACAGCCGCGCCACCTCACGCTGCTGCGGCGCCCGCAGCTCCGCGGCGGCGATGCCCCGGGCCGTCCGCAGGCCGAGCATCACCCGCTCGTTGCGGACCTCCCGCGGCCCGAGGCGGTCCTCCTCGGCGGTGGGGAGCCGGCCGGCTTCCACCTCGGCGAACCAGGCCCCCACCTGACGGTGGTTCCCCCAGCGTACCGCCTCCTCTCCCCGCTGCAGGCATCCGTAGGCCCCGACCCCCACCCCCAGGTAGCTCTCTCCCTCCCAGTAGAGGCGGTTATGGGCCGAGGCGAAGCCTGGGCGGGCGAAGTTGGAGATCTCGTAGCGCCGGAAGCCGGCGCGGGAGAGCTCGGCGCGGATGGCCCCGGCCTGGGCCAGCACCTCCTCCTCCGGGGGGAGCGTGAGCCGCCCCGAGCGCACCGCCCGAGCGAGCGGCACGTCCTCGGCCAGGACCTCCGGGTCGAGCGTCAGCGCGTAGGCCGAGACGTGGGCGGCGCCGAGCCCGGCGGCCCGGCGGGCGTCGAGCCGGGCGGTCGCCACCGTGGAGCGGCGCGCCCCGTAGATGAGGTCCACCGAGACGTCGGCCAGGGCCGCGGCCGAAAGGCGCAGGGCCCGCGCCGCCTCCTGCGGCGAGTGGCGCCGGCCGAGCTGGCACAGCACCTCGCCGTCGAAGGACTGCACTCCCAGCGAGAGGCGGTTCACGCCGGCGGCACGCCAGGCCTCGAGCCGGTCCGGCTCCACCGACTCGGGGTTGGCCTCCAGGGTGACCTCGGCGCCGGGCGGGAGGCCCAGCCGGCGGACGGCGTCCACCACCGCCGCCAGGTGCTCCGGCTCCCACAGCGAGGGCGTGCCGCCGCCCAGGTACAGGGTGCGGCAGGCCAGCCCTGCGAAGGCCGGGGCCCGGGCCCGGAGCTCCGCCAGCACGGCGCGGGCGTAGCGAGCGCCCGGCACCGGGCGGCCCGTGGTCACCGCGAAGTCGCAGTAGGGGCACCGGAAGGTGCACCAGGGGAAGTGCACGTAGACGCCGTAGGGCCGGACGGCCGCCACCTCAGGATTCCTTGAGCGCGTCGAGCTGCGCCTGCAGGTCCACGTTCTTCTGGTGGTAGCGCGCCACCTCGGCGTTGAGGAAGTCGTTCTCCCCCCTGAGCTCCTCGACCTCGCCCTCCAGCTCCTTCAGCCTGGCCTGCGCCCGCTGCTGCTCCTCGGGGGCGCCCCCGCCGCGCTTGGCCAGCTCCTGGAGCTTCCGGCGCGCTTGCGCCTCGGCCCGGCCCACCGACTCCAGCCGGCGCTCCAGCTCCACCAGGCTGGCCTTGAGGCGCTGCACCTCGGCCTGGTGGCGCCGCTCCGTCTCCACCGTCTCCTCCACCTGGCCGCGCCGCTGCACCTCGCTGCGGGCAGCGTGCTGCCGCGACTCGGCCTCGCGCTCGCCGCGCTGCTGCTCCAGGTCGGTGGCGCGGCGGCGCAGGCTCGAGAGCTCCGAGTCCTTGCGGGCCACCTCGCTCTGCAGGCGGGCGTTCTCCAGCTCCAGCCGCTCCCGCACCCGCTCCCGCTCGGCGGTGGCGTCGTGGGCCTTCTGCGACAGGAGCTCGGCCTGGTGGGTGCGCTGCTGCAGGATCTCCTGCGCCTGCGCCATCTCCCGCCGCAGCCGCCCCGCCTCGGCCGCCTGCCCCTCCAGCTCCAGCAGCCGCAGCCGCTCCTCCTGGAGCCGCTGCAGGGCGGCCCGGCTCTCCTCGCGGGACCTCCGCTCGGCCTCCAGCTCCCGCGCCAGGCCGTCGCGCTCGGCGGAGGCGCGGGCCAGCTCGGAGGTGACCCGCTGCAGCTCGCCCTGCAGCCGGGTCACCTCGCCCTTCACGCCCTCCACCGAGGCCCGCTTCTGGTCCAGCGCCGCCGCCAGCTCGGCGCCCTGCCGCTTGGCCGCGTCCAGCTCGGCCAGCTGCGCCAGGTAGGACTGCTCGGCGGCGATGGCCTTCTCGCTGTAGGCCCCGGCCTCGCCCCGGGCCGACTTGAGCGCCGCCTCCAGCTCCGCCTTCTCCTCCGCCCGCCGCTCCAGCTCCGCCTGCTGGGCCTCGCCCTGGCCGCGGGCCTCGGCCAGCTCGCCGGCCAGTGCCTCGGTGCGCTGGCGCGCCTTGGCGAGCTCCTCCTCCAGCGCCTGCCGGTGCCGCTCGGCCTCGGCCCGCTCGTCCTGGTGGGAGGTGGTCTGGTGCTCCAGCTGGGCTTCCAGCCGCTTCACCTCGCCGTCCAGCTCCCGCCGCTCCGATTCGAGCGCGCCGCCCCTGGCCTCCAGGTCGGCGCGGGCCGCCTCCCACTCGGCGGTGCGGGCCGCCAGCGCCTCCTCGGCGCGGCGGGCCTCCTCGCGGCGCAGCTCGTCGGCGCGGGCCCGGGCCTCCTCGGCGGCCGCCACCTTGAGCGACCACTGCTGCTCGGCCGCCTCCTTCTCCTGGATGGACTCGGAGAGGACGTCGGAGACCGACTGGCGGGTGGCCTCGGCCTCGGCCAGCTTCCGCTCCAGCTCGGCCGCCCGGGCCTTCTCCCCGGCCAGGGCCCCCTCGAGCTCGGCGGCGCGGCGGGCCTCGGCGGCGTGGCCCGCCTCGGCGGTGCCGAGC
>DASRTO010000567.1:0-8361 GCA_035655915.1 Anaeromyxobacteraceae bacterium | reverse complement strand
CAGCCCCTCGAGCCGCAGCAGTACCAGGGCCCGCCATTCCTCGGGGAGGGCCGACAGGGCCCGCTCCAGGTCGCGCGCCACCACGCCACGCAGCGCCTCCAGCTCGGCGTCGCCCGGCAGGGCCGCGCCCTCGCCGGCGGGCAGATCCTCGAGCGGCGTCGCCGCCACCGCTGGATGGCGGCGCTCCCGGCGATGCCGGTCGAGGTTCAGGTTGCGCAGGATGCGGAACAGCCAGGCGCGCAGGTCGGTGCCGGGCTCGAAGCGGTCGGCTGCGCCCAGCGCCCTCGTGAACGTCTCCTGCACCAGGTCCTCCGCGTCGGCCTCGGCGCCGGTGAGCCGGCGCGCGAACCTGTAGAGGGCGTCGAGGTGCAAGAGCGCCTCGCGCCCGAACGACGCCTCTCCGGCTCGGCCCCGGCCCATGCGGCGAGCGCGCGGCCGGCACCGGGCCGTCCGCCCGCGCCTCGGTTCTAACGCCCGACGCGCCCGCCGGTTCCCGCTCGCGGGGACGGATCCCCGAAGGGGTCGCTCGGGGAACCGCGGCGGCGCGCCGGCGTTGGCGCAGGCGAGCCCGAGGAGGACCACGCCGATGAGAACGCTGCTCGCCGCGCTCTGCCTGATCATGGCCGCCCCGGCCCGGCCCGAGGCCGCCGCGCCCGCCGACGGCGGCCAGGTCCGCATCTCCGGGTTCGTCTTCGAGCCGAGGGATCTCAAGGTGAGGCGCGGGTCCACCGTCCGCTGGGTGAACCAGGACCAGGAGCCGCACACCGTCACCGCCGACGAGGGGGCCTTCGGCTCGCGAGGCCTCGACGCCGGGGAGGGCTACGCCTTCACCTTCCAGCGGGCCGGCCGCTTCCCCTACCACTGCGCCCTCCACCCGCACATGACCGGCACCGTGATCGTCGAGTGAAGGCCGAGGCCCCGCGGGCCGGCCCACAAGCGAGGAGACGCCCATGAGGAACGAGAAGATCACGGAGACCGGGGAGCGCGCCGAGGGACCGGCGCCGGGGCGCCGCGGCTTCCTGAAGTGCATGGCGTGGGCCGGGACCGGCCTCCTGTGGACGCTGGAGGGCGGGGTGCTGCGCTCGCGGGCGCTCGCCGACCAGGGACCGGCTGGCGGCGCCTTCCGCTTCGTGCAGGTGAGCGACACCCACGTGGGCTTCAAGGCCGACGCCAACCCCGACGCGCTGGCCACCCTCGACCGCGCCGTGGAGCTGGTGCGCGCCGCCGCGCCCTCGGCCCCCCTGCTCATCCACACCGGGGACCTCTCCCACGCCCAGAAGGAGGGGGCCTTCGCCACGGTGGAGGAGCACCTGCGCCCGGCCGGCGCCCAGGAGGTGGTCTACACCCCCGGCGAGCACGACGTCTTCGCCGACGGCGGCGCCGAGTTCCTGCACCGCTTCGGCCGGGAGACGGTGGGCGGCCGCGGCTGGCGCAGCTTCGACGCCGGCGGGATCCACTTCGTGGGCCTGGTGAACGTCCTCGACTACAAGAAGGACAAGCTGGGGAGCCTGGGCGACGACCAGCTGGCCTGGCTGGCGAGCGACCTGGGGGGAGTGGCCGCCAGCACGCCGGTGGTGGTCTACGCCCACGTGCCGCTGTGGGCCCTGTACCCGGGGTGGGGGTGGGCCACCGGCGACGGCGAGCGGGCGCTGGCGCTGCTCAGGCGCTTCGGGTCGGTCACCGTCCTGAACGGGCACATCCACCAGGTGATGCAGAAGGTGGAGGGACGGGTGGCCTTCCACACCGCGGCCTCCACTGCCTTCCCGCAGCCGGCGCCCGGCCAGGGCCCGGGGCCGGGGCCGGTGAAGGTGCCGGCCGAGCGCCTGGGGCGGGTGCTGGGCGTCCGCACCGTGAGCTACCTGCCGGGGAGCGGCCCGCTGGCGGTGGTGGACCATCCGCTCACGGGCGACGTGGTGGAAGCCGCGGCCGGGGCGGCGATGCGCGCCGAGCACTGAGGGCGACGGCCCGCAGGGGCCGGTTGTCGCGCTCCCGCTCCCGGCTCGGATCTGAGGAGGCCGTCCTGGGCGCGCCGCGACGGTGGGCCGGGGAAGGCCCGCGGGAAGCAAGGCCCGTCGCCGGACTATGGACCTGGCGGCAGGCTCGCCACCCAGGAGGCGATGACCTCGACGCCCGGGCCCAGGAAGGCGGCCCGGTGTCCGCCCTGCAGGACCTCGTACCGCGTCCTGCCCTCGACGGCGAACCTGCGCGCGCGCTCCACCGCGTCGTCTCCGACGTAGGCATCCCCATTCCCGAAGAGGAAGAGCGCGTAGTGCCCGCTGAGCCGGCGCCGGATCTCGTCGACCGGCGGGAAGGGCGGGTCGACCGCTGGAGGATTCCGGTCGATGGCGGCGAGCAGCGGATCGACCCAGCTCGCGTCGCCCTGGAGCCGGACCAGCGTCCACTGCTCGTCCAGCATCCAGTCCTCGAAGGGAGCGCGCTGGATGAGCAGCCCCGCCATCGTTCGGTCGGTGAACCCCGGGGTCAGCTCCTTCGCCGACAGGATGTAGTTGAGAAGGTCGGCCCGGTCCGCCTCGCGCTCCAGGAACTTCTCCAGCCCCCTCTTGTCGGCCGCGAGCAGCGCCTCCACCTGGTCCCGGAGGGCCGGCTCCCACTCTCCCGGCGGCCCCTTCCCCAGCCAGGTCCACAGGTAGTTCACGCTCCCCGGGTCCAGTCGGCTCGTGCCGAAGTGCGCGCGCAGCCGCGCCAGGGATCCCTTCACGTCGGGCACGGCCTGGAGCAGCGCCAGGTTCAGCGCCCGCTGCGACGAGCGCCGCGCCTCGAACGCGCCGACGACGTCCTTGTGCGGCAGCGCCGAGCTCGCGAAGACCAGGCCGCGCGGGTGGCGCGAGATGCCCGGCATGGTCAGGTAGCGCATGCCGATCATGCCCGCGTAGCTGTGGAAGAGCATGTAGAACGGCTCACCGTCGGGCACGACCGTGCGGATCACCTCTTGGTGATCGAGCGCGATGTGCGCCGAGTCGAAGTAGCGGGCCACCACCACCGGATCCACCCCCGGATCGCTCATGTCGAGCGGAGCCGAGTAGCCGGTGCCGCGCTGGTCGAGGATGAGCACGCGGAACCGCGACAGCAACTCGCCCAGCCGGTCCTTCTTCCGCATCTCCTCGGTGGGATGCGCTTCGTCGTAGTCGTAGGGTCGCAGGCGACTCGAGGCGAGAGCCGGCCCTCCGTTCACGACGACCAGGAGCGGCGCCCTGGCATCCCCGGGCTTCGGCCCGCGGGCCGGCATGAGCCGGTAGAAGATGCGCAGGGTCGGGCTCTCGGCCCGGCGGACGTAGTCCATCGGCACGGAGACGAAGCCGCGCTCCTCGGTCTGGTGCGCAGTGACGTCGCCGGAGACCGGCAGGAACTTCACGGCGCGGAGCTGCGCCATCGACGGAACGGCGGCGAAGTCGAGGGCTGGCTTCGGCGCGTTGGCCGCGACGGCGAGCGCGGTGAGAAGGGGAAGGGTTCGGAGCATGGGCCGGAATGGGTTCGGGGTCAGAGCCGCTGCGTCCCCTCGGAAGGGGTCTCGCGCACCGGCGGGCGGCGCGGCTCGCGCCGCAGCTTCTCCAAATCCGAGCGGGAGAGGCCGGCCGCCTCGACCACCCGCCGCGAGGCGAACACCGGGGCGCCGGCCCGCAGGGCCAGGGCCACCGAGTCGCTAGGGCGGGCGTCGATGGCGTGGGCGCGCTTCCCCTGGCGCACCCGCACGGTGGCGAGGAAGGTGGAGTCCGCGAGCCCGTCGATCTCCACCCGCTCCACCGTGCCGCCCAGCTGGCCGATGACCCGCTCCAGCAAGTCGTGGGTCATGGGGCGCGGCGGGGTGGCGTGCCGCAGCGCCATCTCGATGGCGGTGGCCTCCGGCCGGCCGATGACCGGCGTGAGCACGGCCTGCCCGTCCCTCTGGGCCAGCACCAGCAGGCTCGACTGGCCGTCCTCGAGCGGCAGGACGGCCACCACCTCCATCTCCACCATCTCGCCGCCCCGTCCACCCGCGGCCGCGGCCAGGACCAGGCCGAAGGCCGCCGCCACGCTGCCCATGGGAGCCTCCCGCCGCCTTTGGATCCCGCCGGCGGCTGCCGCCAGTCTACGGAACCCGCGGGGCGCCACGCCAGCGCCGAGGGGAGCCGCCCGCCCCGTCCGGGGTACGGGTGCCACCGCAGAGTGGCGCCGGCGGGCCGCCCCCCGCAAATTGAGTCCCGTGGACTTCTCGCTCCTGGAGTTCGTCCCGGACGCCATGGTCATCGTGGACCAGGGCGACGGCCGGATCGTCTACCTGAACCAGGTGGCCGAGGACCTGTTCGGGTACCGCCGACAGGAGCTGCTTGGGCGGCCGGTGGAGGTGCTGCTCCCCTCGCGCTTCCGGGAAGCGCACCGCGGCCACCGGGAGGCTTACGGCGCCGCGCCGCGCACCCGGCCCATGGGGCTGGGGCTCGACCTCTACGGCCTCCGCAAGGACGGGCAGGAGTTCCCCGCCGAGGTGAGCCTGTCCCCGCTCCTGGGCGACGGGGCCCGCTACGCCATCACCGCCATCCGCGACGTGGGAGAGCGCCGGATGGTGGAGGAGCGGGCGCGCCTCTATCGCCAGGCGCAGCAGGAGGTGCGGCGGCGCGACGAGTTCCTCTCCATCGCCTCCCACGAGCTCCGGACGCCGGTGGCGGCCCTGCAGCTGCAGCTGCAGATGCTGCACCGGGTGGCGGAGCGGGCGACGGAGCCGCTGCCGCGCACGCTGGTGGAGAAGGTGGAGGCCCTGGAGCGCCAAACGCGGCGCGTCACGGTGCTGGTGGACGAGCTCCTCGACGTGTCGCGCATGCGCCTGGGCCGGCTGGAGCTGCGCCTGGAGGCGATGGACCTGGCCGAGCTGGCCCGCGAGTCGGTGCGCCAGCTGGAAGAGGAGCTGCGGCGCTCCGGCTCGCACATCGCCGTGCGCGCCGAGGCCCCGGCCACGGGGCGCTGGGACCGGCTACGCCTGGAGCAGGTGCTGACCAACCTCCTCGTCAACGCGGCCAAGTTCGGGGAGGGGCGCCCCATCGCCGTCACCGTCCAGGCCGCGGACGGCCTGGCGAGCCTCACGGTGGCCGACCAGGGCATCGGCATCCCGCCGGAGCACCAGGAGCGCATCTTCGCCCGCTTCGAGCGGGCCGCCTCGGCCGAGCACTACGGCGGGCTGGGCCTGGGGCTGTACATCGCCCGGGAGATCGTGGAGGCCCACGGGGGGCGCATCCGCCTCGCCAGCGCGCCCGGCCTGGGATCGACCTTCACGGTGGAGCTGCCGCAGAGCCCACCGTCCCGGCCGCCTCCTCCCGAGGCGCCCCAGGCCCGGGGGCCCAAGCCCGAGGCCTGAAGCCGGTTCCTCGCTGGCGGCAGCCCGCGCCCCTGGCCTCGCCCCGGCCGCCCTCGCCGGTCCCTGGGCCGCCCTTTCGGAGCGCGAAAGGCGCGGAACCGCCGGGGCAGAACCGACCTTGATCCAGCGCAGAAAGTGCCCGAAAACGTGGCATTTTCTCCTTTACAGCCCGGGAGGCGCTTGGTAGAAAGCGCCGCTCGCACACCTGTCTTCCAGTCACCCCAAGCCGGAGAGGTTTTGCAGAAATGGCCGACGCCAAGCCCGTGATCCCCAAGGACGGTCAGAAGATCACCCTGGCCGGAGGGAAGCTCAACGTTCCCGACCGCCCCATCATCCCCTTCATCGAGGGCGACGGCACTGGCCGCGACATCTGGCGCGCCAGCGTCCGGGTGATGGACGCCGCCGTGGAGAAGGCCTACCAGGGCAAGAAGAAGATCGCCTGGGCCGAGGTCTACGCCGGCGAGAAGGCCTTCACCAAGTTCAACAACTGGCTCCCCGACGAGACGGTGGCGGCCTTCAAGGAGTACCTGGTCGGCATCAAGGGCCCGCTCACCACCCCCATCGGCGGCGGCATCCGCTCCCTCAACGTGGCGCTGCGGCAGATGCTCGACCTCTACGTCTGCCTGCGCCCGGTGCGCTGGTTCAAGGGCGTGCCCTCCCCGGTGAAGAACCCGCAGAAGGTCAACATGGTGATCTTCCGCGAGAACACCGAGGACATCTACGCCGGCATCGAGTGGGAGGCGGGCTCGGAGCAGGCGAAGAAGATGCTGGCCTTCATGGAGAAGGAGTTCCCCAAGGAGTTCAAGAAGGTCCGCTTCCCGGGCTCCACCGGCCTGGGCGTGAAGCCGGTGTCGCGCGAGGGCACGGAGCGGCTGGTGCGCGCCGCCATCGAGTACGCGCTGCGACTCAAGCGCCGGAGCGTCACCTTCGTCCACAAGGGCAACATCATGAAGTTCACCGAGGGCGCCTTCCGCAACTACGGCTACGCCCTCGCCGAGCGCGAGTTCGGCAACCAGGTCTACACCTGGGAGCAGTGGGAGAAGACCAAGGCGCAGAAGGGCGAGGACGCCGCCAACGCCGAGCAGAAGGCCGAGCTCGCCAAGGGCAAGCTGCTCGTCAAGGACGCCATCGCCGACATCACCCTCCAACAAGTCTTGACCCGCCCCGACGAGTTCGACGTGGTGGCCACCCTGAACCTGAACGGCGACTACCTCTCCGACGCCCTGGCGGCGCAGGTGGGCGGCATCGGGATCGCCCCCGGCGGCAACATCAACTACCTCACTGGCCACGCCATCTTCGAGGCCACGCACGGCACCGCCCCCAAGTACGCCGACCTCGACAAGGTGAACCCCGGCTCGGTGATCCTCTCCGGCGAAATGATGTTCCGGCACCTGGGCTGGAACGAGGCCGCCGACCGCATCATCAAGGGCATGGACGGTGCCATCGGCGCCCACCGGGTCACCTACGACTTCGCCCGCCTCATGAAGCAGGAGGGGGTCGCGGACGTGGTCGAGGTGAAGTGCTCCCAGTTCGGCGACGAGATCATCAAGCACATGTAGCCCCTCCCTGCAACGCACGAGATCCCAGGAGGTCACACATGTCTCGCAAGAAGATCGCCCTCATCGGCGCCGGCCAGATCGGCGGCACCATGGCCCTGCTCTCGGGCCAGCGCAACCTCGGCGACGTGGTGCTGGTGGACATCATGGAGGGCGTGGCCAGGGGCAAGGCCCTCGACCTGCAGCAGAACCGCGGCGTCCTCAAGTTCGACGTCAACGTCACTGGCGGCGGCACCACCGACTACTCGATCATCAAGGATTCGGACGTGTGCATCGTCACCGCCGGCGTGCCCCGCAAGCCGGGCATGAGCCGCGACGACCTGCTCAAGGTGAACCTGGAGGCCATCACCAAGGTGGCCCAGGGCATCAAGCAGTACGCCCCCAGCGCCTTCGTCGTCGTGGTCACCAACCCGCTCGATTCGATGGTGTACGCGATGTACAAGGTCACCGGGTTCCCCAAGAACCGGGTGGTGGGCATGGCGGGCGTGCTCGACACCGCCCGCTTCCAGTACTTCGTGGGCGAGGCCGCCGGCGTGTCGCCGCAGGACGTCAACGCCATGGTGCTGGGCGGCCACGGCGACGACATGGTGCCGCTGCTGCGCTACTCCTCCATCAACGGCATCCCGCTCACCAAGTTCATGGAGCAGGCCAAGCTCGACGCCATCGTCGAGCGCACCCGCAAGGGCGGCGGCGAGATCGTGGCGCTGCTCGGGACCGGTTCGGCCTTCTACGCCCCGGCCGCCAGCGCCATCACCATGGCGGAGAGCTACCTGCGCGACCAGAAGCGGGTGCTGCCGGCCTCGGCGTTCCTCGAGGGGCAGTACGGCGTGAAGGGGCTCTTCGTGGGCGTGCCGGTGGTCATCGGCGCCGGCGGGGTGGAGCGGATCATCGAGATCGACCTCAACGACGCCGAGAAGGCCATGCTGGCCAGGTCCGTGGAGTCCGTGAAGAAGTCGGTGGCCGAGACCAAGCTCTAAGCCCAGCCGGGAGGCGCCGGCTTCCCGCTCGCCAGCGGGCCCGAGCCGGTGTAGTAAGAGGCCACCCCGACCCGGTGCGGCAGGGAGGAGCAGCCCGTGAAGATCCACGAGTACCAGGCCAAGGAGATCCTCCGGAAGTTCGGGGTGGCGGTCCCGCGCGGCTACCTGGCGGTGACCCCTCTCGAGGCGGAGGGAGCGGCCCGCCAGCTCGGGGGAGGGGTCAGCGCCGTGAAGGCCCAGATCCACGCCGGCGGCCGGGGCAAGGGGGGCGGCATCAAGCTGGCCCGCTCCCCCGAGGAGGCCCGGCGCCACGCCGAGGCCATGCTGGGGATGATGCTGCGCACGCCGCAGACCGGCCCGGAGGGGCAGGAGGTCCGCAAGGTCTACGTGGAAGAGGGCTGCAGCATCGCCCGCGAGCTGTACCTGGGCATGACCCTGGACCGGAACACCGGGCGGGTCACGGTGATGGCCTCGTCGGAGGGCG
>DASRTO010000566.1:0-8319 GCA_035655915.1 Anaeromyxobacteraceae bacterium | reverse complement strand
AGCGTCGCGACGAGCAGGTCGTGGAGCTTCTGCACGCTCGCCACCTCCAGCTGCTCGTCGGGCGTGTGGACGTACTGGGTGGTGGCGCCGATCGAGATCATGTCCATGTCGGGGTAGGTCAGCCCCGCCACGCTGGTCTCGAGGCCGGCGTGGACGGCGCCGACCGCCGGCGCCGTGCCGAACGTGCCCTGGTAGACCTGCGACATCAACACCAGCAGGGGCGAATCGGGGTTGGGAGGCCAGCTCGAGAAGGCTCCCTCCAGCGTGACCGTGGCGCCGGCTGCCTCGAAGACGACCGCGAAGCGCTCGGCCTCCGCGTCGCGCTCCGAGTCGATGGCGCTGCGGACGTACGAGTCGCCGGTGAGCTGCCCGGCGGCGATGCCGAGCACGCCGAGGTTGCCCGAGGTCTCGACCAGGCCGGGAATGGTGTCGCTCATCTTGTAGACGCCCTGCGGAACGGCGTAGACGGCGCCGATCAGCGCCTCCTGCGCCGCCGCCTCCATCACCTTCGGCGGGAGGTCGGCCGGCGTCATGGCGACCACCACTCCGGGGTCGGTCGCCGCCAGCTCGCTCGCGACGGTGGCGGCGAATTCGGCCACGTACCGCCCGAAGGCCTCCGCCTGATCCGGCCAGAGGGCGACGGCGGCGGTGGTCTTGCGCGGGATGGCGTTGCGCTGGTTCCCGCCCACGACCTCGGCGACCCGGACCTCGAATTCGACGGGGGCTTCCACGAGCAGCCGCGCCATGATCTGGTGCGCGCTGCCACGGCCCTTGTCGATGTCGATACCGGAATGGCCGCCGATCAGGCCGTCCACCGTCAGCAGGTATCCGGCCATGCCCGGGGGGGTGGCCAGCTCCTCGTAGGTCGCCCGGGCCAGCACGTAGACCCCTCCGGCGCTGCTGATGATGAACTGTCCCTCGAGCTCGTTGTCCACGTTGACGTAGAGCCTGCCCGTCAGGACCTCGGGGCCGATGGCGTCGATGCCCGTGAAGTCCGCCTCCTCGTCGACGGTGAACAGCGCCTCCAGGGGGCCATGGACCACGTCCTCCGCCTGCAGGAGGTCCATGATGATCGCGACGCCGATGCCGTCGTCCGCGCCCAGCGAGGTCTTGTCGGCGCGCACCCAGCCGCCCTCGACGTACGCCTGGATGGGGTCGGTGTCGAGGTTGGCGGTGGAGTCGGGCGTCTGCTGTGCGACCATGTCGAGGTGCGCCTGGAGGACGACGCCGGGGCTCGCCTCCATGCCCGGGGTGGCCGGCTTCCGGATGAGCACGTTCCCGACGCCGTCGACGACGGTCTCGAGCCCGAGGTTGCGCCCGAAGTCGGCCACCAGCGCCGTCGCCTTCTCCTCGTGCTTCGACTTGCGGGGGAACTGGGTCAGCTCGTAGAAGTGCTGCCACGCCGGAGTCGGCTGCATGGTGGGCCACGCCTCCGCGAGCGGGACCCGCTCGCTGACCGGCTCCGACGAGCCGCAGGCGGCGAGCAGGGAGGTGAGCAGCGCCGCGGCGCCGACCAGAGGCCAGCGCGATCGCACGGCCGACCCGTCGCCTCGGAGCCCAGGCCGGGCTGATCGAGGGGGAGACGAGCAGAAGGAAGCTCCGGAGACCCCGACCGTGTTGGTTCTCATGGGACCCTCCCTGCGCGAGCAGCGGACGTCGGCAGCCTGCAGCGAACCGCTCCCGGGCTCTCGCGCTCCAGGCGGAGAGCCAGCACACGCGCTCTGCCTTCCCGATATGGAGTCCGGGCGGACCGCCAAACCCCGGACGGGCTCGGGAAACCCTTGCGGGATGCGCGATCCCGGGTTCGCCAGAATGGGGCAACCCAGGAGCGACCGCCGCGGCGGGCATCGCTCCATCCCCCGTCATAGCCCGAGCCCGATGCGGAACCCGAGGATCTCGTGCGTTCCGAAGGGATCCGAGGCCCACGCGATCGTCGGGCCCTCGACGAGGAGATCGGCGATGCCCATCCGGAGCGCCAGGCCGATCCGCGAGCCGGCGAGGAGGTAGTACTCGCTGCCCGCAGAACCGTGGACGCCGAGGCTGCCGTCCACCTCGCCCTTGCCGCGGACCTTCGGCCCCCCTTCGACGCGGACGGCCGTGACGGAGAGGCCGACGGGGCCGAGGAAGTGCCAGCGGATCCCGAGGCCGAGCGTCCCGGTGAGGTACGAGGACTCGCTCCGCGTGTTGCGGAGCCCGGCTCCGAGCGAGACGATCGGAGTGAAGGCGAAACGGCCTCCCCACCGGTCCCGGTCCCAGGCCATCTCGGCGCCGAGCATCCCCAGGCCGTACAGCCTTCCCTCGACGGCGACGTCTGGCGTCGTCGTGGTGGAGCCCCCGGAGAACGCGAGGAACGTGGCCCGCCGGCCCTCGAGCCGGCCGTAGGGCGCCGGCGGCGGCACCCAGCTGTCGTCCCGCCGCTCGGCTTCCTCGTCGTGGCGGACCAGGCTCTGGCCGCCGACGAGGCGGGGCGACGAGAGCCCGTAGCTGATCCCGACGGCGATGGACCAGTCGGCCCTGGGCATGACCCAGTTGACGCTCAGCGGCGCCTCGACCCGGAGCGAAAGGTCCCGGCCCATGACGTAGTCGAACTGGAGGAGCCGCGTCAGGAACTCGAAGCCGCTGCCGGAGGCCCCGAAGGCGGTGCGCAGCTCCGCCGGCGTGAGCCCGACGAGGGCCCTGTACCCCACCGGTAGGCCGAGCCAGACGCCGAGGCCCACGAAGCCGTTGCTCCCGCCGCCTCTCAGGTACCGGTACCCGAGGCTGGCGCTCAAACCGTAGACGAATGGGTTGAGCTCCTCGGAGAAGCGCAGCACCGAGCCCCGCGCCGCGACCTCGAACGTGCCGTGGGTGGCGAGGCGCGTGTCGATCCCCAGGAAGGCGTAGCGGCCGAGGGCGAGCTCGGAGGGCTGGCGCGCGTCGCACTCGGTCCCCTGGCAGGGATGGACGGGGGCGAGCCATCTCGTCCGGTACTGCCTCCACGCCGGCGACGCCTCGGGGTGGGTATCCGTCCCGAGCGAGGCGGCGAGCTGCGCGAGGCGCAGGTCCCTCACCACCACGAGGAGGTCGGCGATGGCCTGCCGGGCGAGATCCCCTTCGGCAGAGAGGCACGCGTACGGGACGTCGTACGGACGGTCCGTGCGGGTCTCGCAGGCTTCCTCGCCTCCCTCGACCACGTAGGTCCGGTCCCGGTGGTCGCTCGACTTGTGGAAGACGTCGTCCGGGATCCCCCTCACCCGCGCCGTCGGGATCCCGGCGATCTTCTCGATCGGCTTCCACACGCGGAGGAAGTCGATCCCTCCGGGGGCCCGCTGCGCGTGCGCGCCCGAGAAGGAGTCCTCGACGACGTGCATCATCTCGTAGAGGCCGAAGCCGCTGCGGCGCGTGCCGGGCCCGCCGTCGACGACGATCTGCCGCAGGAGGTCGTCGAGGAGGTCGTTGCAGCGAACGACGGCGCTGGTGGCGAGGCCGCGGGGGATGGACGTGCCGGGGAGGGGCTCGGTGAGGCCCTCCGCGAGCGTTGCCATGTAGTGGAAGCACTGTCCCGCATCGCTGAACTGCCGCCGGAAGAAGGCATCCGGCCGGTCCGCCTCCGGCTGGGGCCAGTGGAGGAGCGGGTTCTCTGCCGCCGCGTCCCGGCAGTCGCTCGGAGGCGCGTCTCCCCTTCCGAAGCACCACGGGGTGGCGAGGGCGCCGTCGTTGATGAGGTCGCGCAGCACGTCGGGGCGCGGGGGCGCTCCCCCATGGCCCTCGACGAGCGTCCGGTAGGCCAGGGCCTCGATGACGGTGTGCCCTTTGCTCTCGTAGGCGGAGGCGGGCGCGGCGACGAGCGCGGTGGCGAGGATCGCCACGAGCGAGCCGCCGCGGATGGGAGCGTGCACGGGCGCCCTCCCCCCGACGAGTGTCGCCGCCTGCCCGTACCCGGCCGGGCACGCGACGGATCGTCTCCGTGGAGTGGATGGTAGCCGAATGGCGCGCGCCCGGACGAGGAAGTTGAGGGCGGCTCCCTCAATGTGCTTCGTGAGCCAGGCCCTTGCTCTTCATGAGCGCGTCGACGCACACGTTCCTCTCCGCCGTGATCCGGTCGTGGAGCCCCTTCAGGAGGACCGTGAGCCCCAGCGTGACCACGGCCGCCCCGGTCGAGGCGGCGGCCTCGATCGGCTTCACCTCCAGCTGCGGGGAGGCGAGCGTCCCGCCCAGCTTGACGTACGGGCTGGTGATCGCGCCCGGCGAGATGCCGACACCCCGCCGCGGCTTGATGGCCCACTCGAGGTCGACGTGCTCCGTGCCGAGGTCGATCTTCCCGTGGCCGACCACGGTCACCTTGCCGGTGCGAGCCGCGATGGGCGCGAGAGCCACCTGGCCGTGCTCGACGGTCGCGACGGCCACGCCGCATTCGAAGTCGGTGTGGTCGGAGGACTTCCGGAACGGGTTCAGCGCGTCCAGCAAGCCCGCCAGCACGCCGGAGGCGACCAGTTGATACTGGTTCGAGATCTTCCCGGAGCCCACGACGGCCAGCGCCGCGCCGTCGAGGCCGGCGGCGAGGTCGCGGAGCGATCGCCCCTCGCCCCTCAGGTGGATCTCGACGTCGAGGGACGGAGCCTCGCCCGGCGACGGGCTCGTCATCGACCCGACGATGCGGGCGCCCTCGACGCGACCGCGCGCGGTCACCTCGTAGCCGTGCTCGGACGGTTCCAGGGCGAGGCCGGCGGCGACCCGGCCTCCGTGGAGGCCCCTGCCCTCGGCGGCGTCGAGCCTTAGCGCCCCGTCGCGCAGTTCCCCGGCGACCACGACGTCCCGCAGGGGCACGACCGGGATCGCCAGCTCCCCCACCGCGAGCTCCAGCGCAGCGTCGACGGAACGCAGCGCGCCGAGCTCCAGTGGATCGGCGGGGATGAGGCGCCCGGGGGCCGAAGGCTTGGGCGCGGCAGCGGGCGTCGCGCCGGCTGCCGGCTCTGCGCTCCGCCCGGCGAGCAGCTCGGCGACGTCCAGACGCCTCGAGCGCAGGGCGGCGTCCACGGTCGGCCTGCCGTCCAGGCGCACCGAGAGGGTTCCCTCGACGTCGCTCCCGCCGAGCCGCGCGG
Source organism: Anaeromyxobacteraceae bacterium (assembly GCA_035655915.1). GTDB lineage: Bacteria > Myxococcota > Myxococcia > Myxococcales > Anaeromyxobacteraceae > DASTPH01. The sequence goes on along the minus strand of DASRTO010000566.1, from coordinate 3,238 downwards.
CGAGACGGGTCGCGGCGAAGCGCTCGAGGCTGCCGGCGAGATCGGCGGAGATCTCGAATGCGGCCGCGGGCGCGCGCGAGGCCCCGGCGATCGGTCCGAGCACGGTGGCCAGATCGGGCCCGGAGGCCTCGACCCTGATCTCGGTGTCGGCGAGTCTCCTCCCGGAGCCGAGCGTGCCCTCCACCCGGACCATGGCATCCCCTGCCTTCGCGCGCACCTCGCGAAGCTCCCATCCTCGCGGCACGCGCCGCACCCGGCCGGAGGCCTGGTACGGGGCCGAGGGAACCCGCGCCGGCGCCTCGAGCCCCGCAGCGGCCAGGAAGCGTCCCAGGCCGGCGAGGCTCGGCCCCATGGCTTCGATCGCGACGTCGAGCCGGGACAGGTCCGGGAGGGCGCCCAGGGCGCCGTTCACGGTGGCCCGGTCCCGGCCCACGTTCGCGACGACGCCCTGAGCGTGGAAGACGCCGTCCTCGATGCGGAGGCCTCCCTCGACGGAGAACGGATCGGCGGGGAGGCTCTCCGGGAGGCCCCACGCGGCGAGGTCCGAGAGCGCCGGGCCCCGGGCGCGGCAGGAGAGCGCGGTGCCGTGGAGCCCGGCTGCGGCGCCGATGCGCCCCTCCGCGGCGACGAAGAGGCGGCCCACGGACCCGGCGGCGCCGTCGAGCTCGTAGCCGCCCGGCACGACGCGCAGGTGGCCCTTCAGGTCGAACGGCTCGGCGGGACCGCCGCGCACTCCGGCGAGGGAGGCGAGCCTGCCGAGATCCGGGCCCGCCACGCGCAGCCGGACGCCGGTGCCCTCGAGCCGCTTCGCCGGCACCAGGTGGCCGTCGACGGCCACGGTGTCGTCGCCCAGCCGGCCCTCCACGGCGTCGAGCTCGACCGCGCGTCCGTGGCGCGCCACGCGTCCGCGCAGCGCGAACGGCCGCTGCGGCAGGTCCACGGTCGCGAGCCGGGAGAAGGCCGAGAGGTCCGGCCCCGAGGCGTCGACCGTGAGGTCCAGGCCGGCAAGGTCCGGCGGCTCGCCGAGCGTGCCTCCGACGCGAATCACGGCGCCGCCGAACCTGAGCTCGGCCGCGTCGATGGCGAGATCCTGGGCGCGGCGGAGGAGCCGGCCCGCGACCTCGAACGGCCCGGGAGGAAGCCCGACGCCCGCCAGCCTCGACAGCGTCGACAGGTCCCGCCCCGTGGCCCCCACGGTCAGGTCGGTGCCGACGAGGCGCGGCGACTCGCCGAGCGCTCCCGCGACGGCGAGCGAGGTCGACCCGACGCGAGCCCTGCCGCCTTCGAGGTGGAGACGGCCCGCCCCGCGCCGTACGCGCCCCGAGAGGTCGAAGGGTCGGCGCGGAAGGCCCGGAACGCCGACCCACGAGCCCACCACCGAGGCGTCCGGTCCCTCGGCCTCGACGGCGAGCTCGAACGCATCGAGGGAGCGCAGCGCGTCCACGGTCCCGTGCACCCTCGCCGTGACCGCGCCGACGCCGCCGTCGAAGTCGACCCCGACCGCGTCCTTCGCCGGGACGAGCCGCCCTCGCAGGCGGAAGGCCCCGGTGAGCGGCGAGCGGAGGCCGAAGGTCTCGAGCGCCGCGGCGATGTCGGGACCGTCGACGCTCAGGTCGAGCTGCGCCCCCCGGAGAGCGGCCAGATCGCCAATCCGTCCTCGGGTTTCCAGGGTCGACGCGCCGAGGCGCGCGCTGAGCGCGAGGTCGACGTCGCGGCCTTCGGAAAGCCGCTCGAGGGTGCCGACCCGTCCCGAGATCTCCCAGGGGGCCTGGTCGAGCTGCCCGCCCCCGCGGAGGTCGATCATCCGGGTGGCGGGATCGAGCCGCAGGTCGAGGTCCCGGATGGCCAGCCTGGACGGCTCCGTCTTCGGGCGCGTGCGAAGGACCAGCTCGAAGTCGCGAATCGCCACGTGCTCGAGGACCAGCGCCGGCTGCCTCGCCGGCTCGGGGGGCCGCTTCGCCGTGAGGTCGGGCCCCATCACCCAGTTTCCGCCCCCGGCGCCGTCCGCCTCCAGCAGAAGACGGGCGTTCTCGATTTCAAGGTCCCGTACCCGTGCCGGGCCCGACCACAGCGACAAGAGCTCCACGACGACGGTCACCCGCCCGACCCGGGCCATGGAGGGCTCGGACCCCCACGGTGCGTTGGCGAGCCTGACGTCGCGGGCCGTGACGCGCGGCGTGAGCGAGAACGACACGTCGAGCGGGCCGGCGATGCTCAGCTCTCGTCCCAGCGTCCGGGAGGCGAGCCGCTCCGCGGCGCCGTGAAGCCACCCCGGAAGGAGCGTGGCCGCGCCGATCCCGATCGCGGCGGCCACGGCTCCCATGACGGCGAGCGCGACCAGGACCCTCCTGCGGCGCTTGGTCATCGGCGGCAGCCCCGACCATCATGCCCCATCCCTGCCGCGAGGATGGCGGCAAGATCGGGTGCCTCGGACGTCTGCGCTCAGGCCTCCCGCGGCGTCCGCGTGAGCTCGCCACGGGTCGGGACCGTTCGGCGACAACCCCACCTACGTCTCGGTGGCTGTCGGAGGACGACGGCGCCCTGGAGTTCCAGAGCTTCCTCATGCGCACGCACGAGCGCACGAGGGCGGTGCTGAAGCCCGACGCCATCCTGGAAATCCCGGGTCGCCGTCGGCGCCTCTTCATCGAGGCCGAGACCACACGCACAAGTGCCGGCGGAAGGGTTGCGGCCACGAAGAGCGCCACGCCGACGCCGAGCAGCGGAAGTGCCCGCGCTGTGGCTTCACGCTCTGGCCCAAGGGTACCGTGCGCCCGATCCGCTTCCACGACCTGCGCCATATCTACGCGAGCGTGCTCCTCATGCTAGGCGCCAACCTCGTCTCGGTGCAGAGGCTGCTCGGCCACTCCGATCCGAAGATCACCGAGCGCCGCTACGGCCACCTGCTGCCCGACTTCATGCGTGCCGAGGTTAACCGGCTCCGGTTCGGGCTCGACCGCCTGCTCCAGAGTGGCGGCGCCTCGCAGGCCCTGGCAGCGGCTCGCTCGCCGCGAGTTACACCTGGGTTACATTCCGGCCCGGGCACGAAGAACGAGGCCGGAACCCCCCGGATTTCTCCGAGCGATTCCGGCCTCGTGGATGGCGGGGTGTACGGGACTCGAACCCGTGGCCTCCGGCGTGACAGGCCGGCGTTATAACCGACTTAACTAACACCCCAAGGTGTGAGCGAGCTTGGGCGGAGCAGGTATCGAACCTGCGACCCTCGCCTTGTAAGGGCGAT
>DASRTO010000565.1:0-1528 GCA_035655915.1 Anaeromyxobacteraceae bacterium | reverse complement strand
CCTCCCGCGGGCCCGACAACCCGTCCGGCCCGGATGGGGCGGCCAGGGAGCGGCCCCGCGGGTCGCGTTTCCTCGGGCGGTGCGCTATGGAGGGAATCCTCGCCGACCGGGGATGGCTCTCCATCATGGCCATCGGGACCTTGAACCGGGCCGATTACGAGTGGGCGCAGCACGAGAAGGAGTTCCTGGCGGCGGGCGGCACCCAGGAGCAGCTCACGGCGCTCCGGGACGTCCCGGCGGTGATGGAGGACGCGAAGCGCTTCGACGAGGCGGAGCGGGCCACCCTGGCGCTCACCGTCGAGATGACCCGCAACGTGAAGGTGAGCGACGCCACCATGAAGCGGATCCGGGCCCTGCTCCCCGACCAGCAGGTGGTGGAGCTGGTGGGGACCATCGCCGGGTACAACATGGTCTCGCGCTTCCTGGTGGCCACCGGGATCGAGCTGGAGTAGCCGGGCCGCTCCGGCCGTCCGAAGCGCGCGACGGAGCGGCTCCCGATCCGCGGGGCCCCGCCTGCGCGTAGAATGGCGCCCCGCCCGGCGCCGAGGCCGGGGGCGAGGAGCTTCCGCATGAGGAGCTTGTGGAACGACGCCGAGGCCGTCGCCTTCCCTGGCGAGCTCGGTCAGCGCGTCTACACCTCGCGCCTGCTCGGCCGCGAGAGCGCGCTGGTCCTGCACGGCGGAGGGAACACCTCGGTCAAGATCGCCGGCAAGAGCCTCCTCGGCGACGAGGAGACCATCCTCTGGGTCAAGGGCAGCGGCGGGGACCTGGCCCGCATCGACGAGTCCGGATTCTCGCCGGTTCGCCTCGACCACCTGCTCCGGCTGGCGAAGCTCCCACGGCTCTCCGACCCGGAGATGGTGAACGAGCTGCGAACCCACATGACCCGGTCCTCGGCCCCGACCCCGTCTGTGGAGGCCATCCTCCATGCCGTCCTCCCCTTCAGGTACGTCGACCACACCCACGCCGACGCGGTGATCGCGGTCTGCAACGCCCAGGGGGGCGAGGCCCGGGTGCGGGAGATCTGGGGCGACGAGGTGGTGGTCGTCCCCTACGTCATGCCCGGCTTCGACCTGGCCCGCCTCTGCGCGGAGCGCTTCTCCGGGGAGGCCGGGCCGCGGACCGTGGGCATGGTGCTCATGCACCACGGCATCTTCTCGTTCGGCGCCACCGCTCGGGAGTCGTACCAGCGCATGATCGCGCTGGTCACCCGCGCCGAGGAGCACCTGTCCCGCCGCGGCGCCTGGTCGTTGCCGGCCCCGCCGCCCGCGGCGCCCCTGGCCGAGCGGCGCCGCGAGATCGCCGAGCTACGCGGGGCGGTCTCTCGCGCCGCCGGCTTCCCGCTGACCCTGGCGGTGCACGACGACCCCCGCAGCCTGGCCTTCGCGCGGCGGGCCGACCTGGCCGAGATCTCGCAGCAGGGGCCGGCCACGCCCGACCACGTGATCCGCACCCGGCGGCTCCCCATGCTGGGGCGGGACGTCGCGGCCTACGCCGCCGCCTACCGGCGCTACTTCGAGGAGCACGC
>DASRTO010000564.1:0-4777 GCA_035655915.1 Anaeromyxobacteraceae bacterium | reverse complement strand
CGCCCTGGGCGGCGACCAGAACATGCGGGACATGCTCCTCGAGCTGGGCGCCTGGGACGTGGTGGAGAAGCCGGTCGACCTGGCGGTGACCTTCGGCAAGGCCGAGCGCCTGGCGGAGCGCGCCCGGTCCGGCTGACCGGCCCCGGGGCCGCCCGGGCACCACCCGGCGAGACGCGGCGCCGCGGGGCGGCCACCGGCTCGCCGGCCGCGGGCCTCAATGGGCGCGCGCCTCGACCCGCATCCCCTTGGGGATCACCACGATGCCGCTCTCGGTGACGTGAAAGCGGCGGCGGTCCTCCGCCAGGTCGTAGCCGATCTGGGTCCCGGGCGGCACGTCCACGTGCTTGTCGATGATGGCGCGCCGGATCCGGCAGTGGCGCCCCACGTTCACGTCCTCGAAGAGGATCGAGTCCTCCACGGCGCTGTAACTGTTGATGCGCACCCGCGGCGAGAGGATGGAGTGGTGCACCTGGCCTCCCGAGACGATGCACCCCTCGGAGACCAGCGAATCGGTGGCCTTGCCCACCCGGTTCTCGCGCTCGTTGGCGAAGACGAACTTCACCGGCGGGTGGTTGTGCTGGATGGTGTAGATGGGCCACTCGGAGTTGTAGAGGGAGAAGATGGGGTCCACCGCCACCAGGTCCATGTTGGCCTGGTAGTAGGCGTCGAGGCTCCCCACGTCGCGCCAGTAGCCTCGCTCCTTCTCCGTCTGGCCCGGCACCCGGTTCAGGGCGAAGTCGTAGACGAACACCGGCCGGCGCGCGTACATGCTGGTGACGATCGACTTGCCGAAGTCGTGGGCGCTCTGGGGATCCCCGGCGTCGCGCACGATCTCCTGCACCAGCGCCTGGGTGTTGAAGAGGTAGTTCCCCATGGAGGCCAGGCAGCGGGTGGGGTCGCCCGGCATGGTCCTGGGGCTCTCCTTGGGCTTCTCCACGAAGCCCACCATCCGACCGCCTGCGTCGACCTCGATGATCCCGTACTCGTGGGCCTCCGCCGCCGGGATGGGGATGGCGGCCACGGTGAGGTCCGCCTTCCGCTCCTGGTGGAAGGCGAGCATCTGGCGCACGTCCATGCGGTAGACGTGGTCGGCGCCGAAGACGAAGGTGTAGTCCGGCTCCTCGTCGGTGATGATGTTGAGGTTCTGGTAGATGGCGTCGGCCGAGCCCTCGAACCAGCGGGGGCCGTAGCGCATTTGCGCCGGCACGATCTCCACGAACTCGTTGAGCAGGGCGGTGAGGCGCCAGGCCCGCTGCACGTGGGTGTTGAGCGACTCCGACTTGTACTGCACCAGCACCTTCATGCGCAGCACGCCCGAGTTGGCGAAGTTGGAGAGGACGAAGTCGACGATGCGGTAGCGGCCGCCGAAGGGGACGGCCGGCTTGGCCCGGTCGCGGGTCAGCGGGTCGAGCCGGCGCCCCTCGCCGCCCGCCAGGATCATCGCCAGGATTTTCGCCATGGGTCGATCCCTCAGGCTCCCGAGGGCATGCTAAGCGCGAGGGGCACGCCGGGCAAGGCGACCGAGCCGGCTCCGGCGCTTTCCTCGCGGGGCGGGGCGGGCTATAAGGCGCGCCATGCCCACCGCCCCGGCCAACCGCGCCGCCGCGGCGCTCGCCCCGGTCCCGCCCGCCTGCCCCCTGTGCGGCGCGGACCGGCTCGCCCTGCGCTTCCGCGCCCGGGGGCCGGCCGGCCCCGGGGACGCCCTGGCGTATCGCTGTACCAGCTTCGCGCACCGCCGCCACGGGCCCATCTGGGGATGCCTGGACTGCGGACTCCTCTTCCAGTGGCCGCGGCCCGACCCGGCCGCCCTGGCGCGCGCCTACGCCGAGGTGGTGGACCCGCTTTACATGGCGGAGCAGGACAACCGCCTGCTCACCTTCCGGCGAGTGCTGCGCCACCTCGGCCCGGGCCAGGGCCGGCGCCTGCTGGACGTGGGGGCGTACTGCGGCTACTTCCTGGAGGCGGCGCGCGAGGGCGGCTTCCGCGCCGAGGGGCTGGAGCTGTCCCACTGGGCCGCCGGCCACGCCCGCGCCCGCGGCTTCGAGGTGTACGCGGAGACGCTGGAGGAACGGGCGCGCAGCGGCGAGCGCTACCACGTGGTGACCATGTGGGACGTGGTGGAGCACTTCGCCGACCCGCGCGCCGAGCTCGCCGCCGCCGGGCGGTTGCTCCGGCCCGGCGGCCGGCTGTGGCTCTCCACCATCGACGCCGGGAGCCTCCTGGCGCGGCTCCTGGGGGGGCGCTGGCCCTGGCTCATGGAGATGCACCTCTTCTACTTCGACCGCTCCAACCTGTCGGCGCTGCTGGAGGAGGCCGGCTTCCGGGTGCTGGTGCGCGGCCACTACACCCACACCGTCTCGGCGGACTACCTGCTGCGCAAGGTGGCGGCCAGCTTCCCGGCGCTCGCCCCGGTGGCCTGGCTCCTGCGTCGGCTCGTGCCGGGGCGCTGGCCGGTGCCGATCAACCTGGGCGACAACATGCTCCTGGGCGCCGAGCGCCGCTGAGGCCGCCACCCGCCGATGGCCGTCACGGCGGCCGCAGCGCCGGGGCGTGGGCCGCCTCGTGGGCCAAGAGCCAGCGCTTCGCCTCCAGGCCGCCGCCGTAGCCGCCCAGTCGCCCGCCGCCCTGCACCACCCGGTGGCAGGGAACCAGGATGGCGACCGGGTTGCGCCCATTGGCCGCGCCCACCGCCCGCGCCCCGCCGGGCCGCCCCAGGGCCCGCGCCAGCTCGCCGTAGGTCCGGACCTCGCCGAAGGGGATCTCGAGCAGCTCCCGCCACACCTGGCGCTGGAAGGGGGTGCCGCGCAGGTCGAGCGCCGGGATCTCCGGCCGCCGCCCGGCGAAGTAGTCCGAGAGGGCCCGCAGGGCGCCCTCGAGGTGCCCCCGGGCCAGGGCGGAGACGGGGGGGCGCCCCCGCTCGCCGCCGCCGAAGCGGATGGCGCACACCCCGGCGTCGGTGGCCTCGACGCTGAGCGTGCCCACCGGCGAGCGGAAGCGGGCCAGGGCGGTCACGCCCCGCCTCGCGCCGGCACTGGCTGCGGCCACTGGAACCGCGCCAGCACCTCGGCCATCTCCCGGTTCACGGCCTGGACCAGGGCCTCGCTGACGGGAGGCAGGCCCCCCTCGGGAGCGCGGAGCGGCATCGCCCATCATGATACGCCTGCCGCGCCGCCCGGGGAGGCTCCCCCTTCGCCGCGCGCCGGCCCCGCCGGCGGCGGCGCCGGCCCGGCGGCGGGACGTCCTCCGCCCGCTGGCTCGCGCCGCCGCGACGCGCCGTCACCGCCCCCGGCAAGTGGTTTGACAGGCAGTCCTCGCGAGCGCACAGTCGACCTTGCCGGAAGCGTCAGGCGTGGAGGGAAGTTCATGATGCGCCGGGTCACCGCCACGGCCGCGCTGGCGCTGCTCGCGGCGGGCTGCGGCCGCCCCGCGGAGCGGCTCTTCGCGCAGCCCATCGAGTCGGCCAGCTATTCCAACCCGGTGGTGACCCGGGACATGATCATCTTCGGCAGCGACGAGGGAGGGGTCTACGGGTACTACAAGGACGGGACCCGGCGCTGGACCTTCAACCCCAGCCTGCGGCAGGTGTTCAGCGCCCCGGCCTGGGACGGGGCCAACCTGGTCTTCTTCGGGGCCACCAACCAGAACGTCTACGCCGTCCAGGCCGACACCGGGCAGCAGGTGTGGGCCTTCCGGACCCAGGACCGCGTCAAGGGCGACCCCACCTTCTGGCAGGGGCTGGTGATCGTGGGCAGCTACGACAGGCACCTGTACGGGCTCGACGCCCGGACCGGCCATCCGCGCTGGGTCTTCCCACAGCCCAGGCCCCGCCCCCCGCCCCCCAAGGGGAAGGCGCGGGTGGAGGAGCCCGAGCAGCACGTGGTGGACACCGGGGAGTTCAGCTACTCGAAGCCCCTGGTGGCGGGCGGGGTGGCCTACGTGGGGAACCTGGACGGGCACCTCTACGCGGTGGACGCCGCCACCGGACTCATGCGCTGGCGCTTCCGCACCGGCCGCGGGACCGAGCAGGGCGGCATCGGCATCACCTCCAGCCCTGCCGTCTCGGGAGGCGTGCTCTTTTTCGGCTCCGGCGACCACCAGGTGTACGCCCTGGCCGAGGGCGGCGTGCAGGTGAGGTGGGTCTTCAAGACCGGCGACGCGGTGCTGGCCTCGCCGCGGGTGGCCGACGGCGTGGTGTACGTGGGCTCGGCCGACCGGTACCTGTACGCCCTCGACGAGAAGACCGGCGCCCTCAAGTGGAAGCTCCAGGGCAACGGCCCCTTCGTCTCCTCGCCCGCCATCCACGGGCGCTACCTCATCCAGTGCGGCGGGGCCGGCGACGGGACCATCCGGCTCGTCGATCGCGACACCGGCGCGGTGGTCTGGTCCTACCGGACCGAGCGCAAGATCGAGAGCGACCCGGTGGTGGTGGGCGACGCCTTCTACGTCACCGGCGGCGACGGAAGGCTGTACGCCTTCAAGATCAACGCGAGGTGACCCCGCGTTCCAAAGGCCCCTCACCCAGCGCGGCACGCGTGGGGCGCGTGTGGAGGTCGTTGGCTTCGCGGAGGGTGAGGGGCGGTGCTCACGCAGGCCGCAGGTACCGCGCCACCACCCGGCGCTCGCCGGCGGCGAAGAAGGCCACCGTCACCTTGGCCTCGGCGCCGGTTCCGTCGCAGGCCCGCACCAGCCCCTCCCCCAGGGTGGCGTGCCGCACCCGATCGCCGGGGGCGAAGGGAAGCCGGGCCCCCTCCGGGCGCTGGTCGTAGGCGTAGTCCAC
>DASRTO010000563.1:0-5268 GCA_035655915.1 Anaeromyxobacteraceae bacterium | reverse complement strand
CCGGGAGGCGAATCAGGCTGGACGACTCATCCTAGTATGGGACGCACGGTGGACGCGAACCTTGGCGGAATCCGCCAAATGCGCGGGCCGCGCTGGCGCTGCGCCCCATGCGTATCGATCTGCTTTCAGGCCGCGAAGCGGCCCCGGCCGGGAGTCCGGCCGTAGCACGGGGGAGGCTCCGGCGGCTCCGCCGACGGAGGGGGGCGGCACGCCCCCTTGCGAATGAGGCTAGTGCCGCCCGGAGCGATAAGCTCCGGTCGCGGCACTAGTTCAGCGCCTGCGGCACGGCCAGCGAGAAGGGGGCGATTTGGGCGTCGAAGCGGGAGCCGTCGTCGCGAACCATCTGGTAGGAGCCGCGCATGGAGCCGAGCGGCGTCCTCAGCACGCAGAAGCTGGTGTACTCGAAGGACTCGCCGGGGCCGAGGTGCGGCTGGTGCCCCACCACGCCGTCGCCCACCACCTCCTCATTCTCGCCGCTGGCGTCGGTGATCACCCAGTGGCGCGACACCAGCTTGGCCGGGCGGTCGCCCTGGTTGGCGATGCGCACCGTGTAGGCGAAGAGGTAGCGCCCCTGGGCCGGTGCCGAGCGGTCCGGGCGATAGGCGCTCTTCACGGTGACGCGGATGCCGTCGGTGAGGGCGGTGGACACGCGAGGCCCCTTATAACCGGGTGTGCCTGCGGCGGCAGGCGCCGGCCGCTCGCGGGGGGCGGGTCTCGGGCCGCTTCCTTCCGTGGTCGCGACCGGGCATGCTCCGGGAGGCCGCGCCGCCGGGGAGGAGCCATGGAGCCCACGCTCGAGCAGATCCTGCGGCAGGTCCACGAGGCCCGGGGCCCGGTGCTGGTGCTGACCGGCGCCGGCATCTCCGCCGAGAGCGGCATCCCCACCTTTCGCGGCAAGGAGGGGTACTGGGTGGTGGGCTCGCGCAACTACATGCCGCAGGAGCTGGCCACCCACGAGGTGTTCCTGCGCCACCCGGAGGAGGTGTGGCGCTGGTACCTCTACCGCTTCGGGGTGGTCCGCCACGCGGAGCCCAACGCCGGCCACCGGGCCCTGGCGGCGCTGGAGCGGACGCTCGGGGACCGCTTCACCCTGGTGACCCAGAACATCGACGGGCTGCACCGGCGCGCCGGCAACTCCGAGCAGCGCACCTGCTGCATCCACGGCGACGCCGCCTGGGTGCGCTGCGCCGCCGACTGCGGGGTGGGCCGGTTCCCGCTGCCGGAGTTCTCCGACCGCTCCCGCAACGACCCCTTCACCGACGAGGACCGCCGGCGCCTCGCCTGCCCGCGCTGCGGCGGCTGGCTGCGCCCGCACGTGCTGTGGTTCGACGAGTACTACGACGAGGAGAACTACCGGATGCAGTCGGCCCTTCGCGCCGCCAGCCAGGCCTCGCTGCTGCTGGTGGTGGGCACCAGCGGCGCCACCAACCTCCCCATGCAGATCGGCGAGCTGTGCTGGCGGCGCAAGGTGGCCATGGTCGACGTGGACCCGGAGTACAACCCGTTCGCCGAGCTGGCCGAGTCCGCTGAGAAGGGCTTCTTCGCCAGGGGAACGGCCTGCCAGCGCCTCCCGGAGATCGCCGCGGCGCTGGGCGCGGCGGACGCCCTCAGCTGAGCACCAGCCTGGTGATCTCCGGCGGGTTGAGCAGGCGCATGGGGGGGCCCCAGTAGCCGGTGCCGCGGTTCACGTAGACGTGGGCGGTGGCCCCGCCCTCCTGGTGGACGTAGAGCCCCTTCACGTAGCGGTACACCATCCCCACCAGGAGCGAGAAGGGGAAGATCTGCCCGCCGTGGGTGTGGCCGGAGAGCTGCAGCTCCACGCCGGCCCGGGTGGCCTCCGCGACCCCGAACGGCTGGTGGGCCAGGAGCACCAGCGAGCGCTCCGGGTCGCGGCCGGCCAGGGCGCGGGGCAGGTCCGGACCGGTGTGGCCGGGGGCCATCCGGGCCGAGCGCCAGTCGTCGATGCCGGCCAGGTCGATGGAGGCGCCGCCTGGCCCAGGGTCTCCCACCCGCACCCTCTCGTTGCGCAGCACCCTCACCCCCAGGCGCTCCATCTCGGCGAGCCAGGCGTTCACCTCGCCGGTGTAGTACTCGTGGTTGCCGGTGACGAAGTAGCTGCCCCAGCGGCTCCGCAGGCGGGAGAGCTCCCCCACCGCATGGCGCAGCTCCGCCACCCGCCCGTCCACCAGGTCGCCGGTGATGGCCACCAGGTCCGGCCGAAGCCCGTTCACCAGCTCCACCACCCGCCGCACCTCGGCCTGGCCGACCGTGGGGCCGACGTGGAGGTCGCTCACCTGGGCGATGGTCAGCCCGGAGAGGGCCGGCGGCAGCCGCGAGAGCCTCAGAGGCACCTCGGTCACCTGGGGCGGTCCGGTGGCACTGCGGACGCCAGCCAGGGAGCTCCCGCCCGCGGCCAGGGCCGCGCCCGAGGCCACCGCCCGGGCCAGGAAGAGGCGCCGCTCCGGGTCGGCGGGCGGATCCGGAACGCGGCGCGCCGCCTCCCACAGCCAAGCGATCCCGGCCGCGCTCCAGCGCAGCAGGTCCGCCGCTACCAGCGCGCTGAAGAGCAGGAAGGCCAGGCCGAACCAGCCGAAGACCGCCAGGCGCAGGGAGCGCGGCAGGGGGCGGGGCAGGAGCCGCGACAGGAACATGCCCGCCGGGATGCTGGCCCCAGCCAAGGCGATGGCCACCGCCAGCCCGCGGCGCCAGGGGTCGGCCAGTTGCGGGTCGCGCACCAGGCGCGCCCACAGGTACCAGTGCATGCCGCCCAGCACGGCCAGCATGACCAGGAGGAAGACGGCGAACTGCAGCGGCCTCGACACCGCGCAGAGGTTAACGGGCGCGCCCGCCGGGCGCCACAGCCCGGCGGAGACGGCGCGGCCCGCGGCCGCTGGGCGCGGGCCACCCGTCTCGGTCTCGCAGGAGGGACGGCTCGGCCGGCCCGCCTATTCAGGGGCCGCCGGAGCAGCCGCCTCGGGGGCGCGCGCCCGGGGCAGGGCGTCGATCTTGCCGGCCAGGATGAAGTCGTTCTCGGAGAGGCCGCCGATGGCGTGGGTCCACAGCTCCACGTCCACCGACGCATAGTGGACAGAGAAGTCGGGGTGGTGCCCCTCCGCCTCGGCCAGCTCGGCCATGGCGTCGACGAAGCGCATGGCTTCGCGGAAGTCGCGGAAGCGGAAGTGGCGGTGGAGCCGCTCCCCGCGCAGCTCCCAGCCGTCGAGGGTGGGGAGGAGCCGCCGCGCCTCCTCCGGCGCGATGGCGGGCACGCCTCCCTCGCAGGGAAGGCAGCGCTTCCGGGTCCAGTCCACGACGCGGTTCTAACCGGGGGGCGGCCGGTGGCACCGCCCCATTCGGGCGGCGGCCGGCGGAGAGGCCGGCTATCCTCCCGGCGCATGGAACGGACCTTCCTGGCCCTGGGATCGCTCTCCGCACTGGTCTCGGTGGCCGCCGGCGCCTTCGGCGCCCACGCCCTCAAGGCGCGGCTCGCCCCCGACCTGCTGGCGGCCTTCGAGACCGGGGCCCGCTACCAGATGTTCCACGCGCTGGGGCTCGTGGCGGTGGCCTGGGCCGCCGGCCGCTTCCCGGGAGCGCTGGTCGGCGCCGCTGGCTGGCTGCTGGTGGCCGGGACGGTCCTCTTCAGCGGCAGCCTCTACCTCCTGGCGCTCACCGGGACGCGCTGGCTCGGGGCGGTGACGCCCCTGGGCGGCCTCGCCTTCCTGGCCGGCTGGGCCTGCCTGGCCTGGGCGGCGCTTCGCGGGTAGCCGCGGCCTCCACGGTTTTGCCGGGGCCGCGTTCGTGGCACAGTTCGCCCGCGCCCCATGGAACGAGCCCCGGCCGAGCGCTTCCCGCCCCAGATCAAGTACCTGGCCTGGAACGAGGCCGCCGAGCGCTTCTCCTACTACGGGATGACGTCCATCCTGACCCTGTACCTCGTCGAGCACCTGGGGATGGCGCGCCACCTCGCCATCTCCTGGTACTCGGCCTTCACGGCGGCGGTGTACCTCATGCCCATCGTGGGCGGGGTGGTCGCCGACCGCTTCTTCGGGCGCTACCGGACCATCCTGTGGCTCTCGCTGGGCTACGTGGCCGGGCACCTCACCATCGCCGCCTGGGAGTCGGCGGCCGGGCTCCTCGCCGGCTGCGCGCTCATCGCCCTGGGGTCGGGCGGCATCAAGCCCAACGCCTCGGCCTTCGCCGGCGACCAGATCCCGCCGGGCCGCAGCGGCCTGCTGCAGCGGCTCTACGACCTCTGGTACTGGATGATCAACGTGGGATCGCTGGCGTCGCAGCTGGCGGTCCCCTGGCTCTACGATCGGTACGGGCCGCGGATCGGGTTCGGCACGCCGGCCCTGGCCATGTCGCTCGCCCTGGCGGTCTTCTGGATGGGGCGGCGGCGCTACACGAGCCCGCCGCCGGCCGGCCCGTCGCCTCACGGATTCCTGCGGGTGCTCGGCTCGGCGCTGCGCCACCGGCGCCGCGCCGGGCGCCAGGGGGGCTGGCTCGGGGGCGCCCGGCTCGACCACCCGGCCTGGGCCGTGGAGGGGGCCCGGGCGGTCTTCCGCATCTCGGCGGTCTTCGCCGCCGTTTCGGCCTTCTGGGCGCTCTTCTTCCAGTACGGCTCCTCCTGGACGCTCCAGGCCAACGACATGGAGCGGAGGGTCACGCTCCTGGGGCGCGACTACCTCGTGCCACCCGGGCAGATACAGACGCTGGACGCGCTGTTCGTCCTCGCGCTCATCCCGCTGTTCGGGTTCGCCGTCTACCCGGGCCTGGAGCGGCTGGGCTGGCGGATGACGCCGCTTCGGAAGATGACCGTCGGGATGTTCGTGATGCCCCTCTCGTTCGTGGCCGCGGCCGGCGTGGAGGCCATGCTGCGCGCCGGCCTCCACCCGCACGTCGCCTGGCAGGTGCCCCAGTACCTCTTCCTGGCGATCGCCGAGGTGATGGTGTCGGTGACCGCGCTGGAGTTCGCCTACACCCAGGCGCCGGCGCAGATGAAGAGCGCCATCATGGGGCTGTGGTTCCTCACCTTCTCGGCGGGGAGCCTGCTCACCAGCGCCGTGTCGGCCCTCAACCGCTTCGAGGGCGTCGCCTACTTCGCCTTCTTCGCCGTCCTCCAGCTCGGGGCGGCGGCGGTCTTCGCGCTGGTGGCCTGGTGGTACCCGGTGGCGCCCCCGGCGCGGGACGCCGCCGAGCCGGCGTGAGGCGGCGGGCCACCGGGTCGCGCGCATCGCGGCGCTCGCGGCTCGCTCCGTAGGCGGCCTGCGG
>DASRTO010000562.1:0-3340 GCA_035655915.1 Anaeromyxobacteraceae bacterium | reverse complement strand
AGCGGCCCGGTGAAGCGGCCCTGGCGCATCGAGTAGGCGGCGCAGGAGACCAGCGGCGGGCCGTCGAAGTAGCTGGTGCCGGAGTTCAGCGGCACCGGCATGAGCGGCTGCACGTGCGACCCGCGCATGCCCCCGGCCACGAAGTGGCCGATCTGGAAGGGCGCCAGCACCTCGCCGGTGGCCGGGAAGTTCATCTGGGTGCGCACCAGCATCACCGGGTCGTCCTTGCCGGTGTACTTGCCGGCGATGTTGTGGAGGCGGGAGGTGGAGACCGCCGCCGCCTGCTCCCCGGTGGCCCGCGACCAGACCGACTCGACCACGAAGCGCTCGCAGTCCCGCAGCAGGGCAGCGAGGTCGTAGATCTCCTCGGGGGTGACGAGCTCGATGACCCGGTCGCCCTCGGCGTGCTCCACGTCCATCACCACCCAGCGGAAGCCGCGGGCGAGCTTGGGGGCCAGGAGCAGCCCGGGCGTGTTCATGGGGTCGGCGAAGGTCAGGTACAGGGGGAGGTTGTAGGCGCCCGGGTCGGTCTTGTCGGCGGCGAAGAACAGGAAGGGCTCGGCCGGGCGCTCCTCGATGGCCATCTCCGCCACCGCCGGGCCCATGCCCTTCACGTTGCCCGAGAACGAGTCCTTGAGGAGGTCCTGCCCGGCGCCGTAGAGCCCCTCCTTCCGGGCCACCTCGGTCCCGGCCAGGAAGGCCTGCCAGGCGAGGCGGTGCACCCGCTCGTCCGACTCTCCGCGCTCGTGGGTCATGAGGATGGCCACGTCGTCGCCGGTGTGGCTCACCCGGAAGTCGAGCAGCAGCTCCTTCCCCTCCGAGGCGACGCAGCCGGTGACCGCCTCGAGCAGGCCGCGCGAGGGGGCGATGTGCCCTCCCACCGATCCCACGTCCGCCTTGATGACACTCAGGGTCAGCTTCATGGCGCGCCTCCTCCGGCGGGCGCGGGTGCGTCCGCCTTGGGGGCAAGGATTCGCCTCCCCGGCCGGGACCGCCAGCCCCCAGCAGGGTGCCGCCGCCGAGACCCGGGTGCGTCAGGACTCGAGCTTGAAGCCGATCCGCACCGTCACCTGGAACTCGGACACCTTCCCGTCCTTGACGGCGCCGCGCTGCTCCACCACCTCGAACCAGCCCATGTGGCGGACGGTCTTGGCGGCCTCGGCCACGGCGCTCTTCACCGCCTCGGCGAAGCTCGTCGGGGAGGTTCCCACCACCTCGATCTTCTTGTAGGTGCCGGCCATCGGATGTCCTTTCGATCGAGTCGCTGCTGGGGCGACCGTGGCGAGCATCTTAGCCCGGCCCCGCGACGCGGCGCGGCACACTTGACCCGGGGGCCCCAAACCGGTACTAACCGTCCGTCTCCTCAGGTCCGGAGGGGGACCGGGACGCCCGCCATAGGTGAGCCGAATGGCCGATCTGTTCGACAAGTGTGCCGCCTGGAAGGACGTCCAGGTGGCCAAGCTCTCCGGTCACTACCCGTACTACCGGGTCATCGAGGAGACCGAGGGCACCGAGGTGGTGGTGGACGGCAAGCGCCTCATCATGGCCTGCTCCAACAACTACCTCGGGCTGGCCAACGACCGGCGCGTCATGGAGGCCGCCGCCCAGGCCGCCCTGCGCTGGGGCTCCTCCACCTGCGGCTCGCGGCTCCTCAACGGCACGCTCACCCTGCACGACGAGCTGGACCACCGCCTGGCGAAGTTCCTCGGGAAGGAGGCGGCGGTCGTCTTCTCCACCGGCTTCCAGACCAACCTCGGCACCATCTCCTCGCTGGTGCTGCGCCACGACCTCATCTTCGCCGACCGCATGGTGCACGCCTCGCTGGTGGAGGGGATGCACGCGGCCTACGGCGAGACCAAGCGCTTCCGCCACAACAACATGGAGGACCTGGACCGCCTGCTCTCGGCGGCCGATCCTGGGGCCGGCAAGCTGGTGGTGGTGGACGGCGTCTACTCCATGGAGGGGGACTGCGCCAACCTTCCCGCCATCGTGGAGCTCAAGAAGAAGCACGGCGCGCGCCTGATGGTGGACGAGGCCCACGGCTTCGGGGTGATGGGGCCGGGCGGCCGCGGCACGGGCGAGCACTTCGGCGTCCACGACGAGGTGGACCTCATCATGGCCACCTTCTCCAAGTCGCTGGCCTCCATCGGCGGCGTCATCGCCGGGCGCGCCGACGTGCTCAACTGGATCCGGCACAAGGCCCGGGCGCTGGTGTTCTCCGCCTCCATGACCCCCCCGGCGGCGGCGGCGGCCCTGAAGGCGCTGGACATCATCGAGCAGGAGCCGGAGCGGCGCGAGCGGCTGTGGGACATCTCGGAGCGGGTCCACCGCGAGCTGCGCCTCATGGGCTTCGACACCTCCCCCTCGGTCTCGCCGGTGGTGCCGGTGGTCATCGGCGACCAGGCCATGGCCTTCAACCTCTGGCGCAAGCTCACCGACCTGGGCCTCTTCGCCAGCCCGGTGGTGAAGCCGGCGGTGGAGCACGAGCTGGTGCGCACCGTCTTCATGGCCACCCACACCGACGAGCAGATCGACCGCGCCCTGGAGATGTTCCAGAAGGCCGGGCGCGACCTGGGCATCATCCCTCACGAGAAGCCGCACACCCGCGTCGAGGTGAAGATGGCGCGCCCGGGCGTGACCGGTTTCTACTCCTCGCTGCCCGAGGGGAAGACCGGGAGCGGGGCCGGCGCCGGCGGCAAGCCGCTCGACCTGCTGGACGTGCTGGCCCGCCCCGACGAGCCCTGGTCCCGCAAGCTCTCCGACGCCGCCGAGCTGCTCACCTGGAAGGCGGTGAACGCCGGTCCCGAGGACTGGAAGCATCTCCGGGAGCTGCCCTGGAAGCTGTGGGAGAAGCGGCGGCAGCTGCCGACCATGCTGGTGTCGGTCGGGATGAACTGGATGGCCAAGCGCCAGCAGAACGGAAACCCGCAGGCCGAGGACTGACCGCGAGCCGAGGAACGCATGACCCGCCCCGCGCCCACCTCCCTCTCCCCCGACGCCGCGAGGCCCGCCCAGCCCGCCAAGGACGTGCTGGTCCAGGTGGCAGCCACCGGGCTGGAGCGCGACCGCTTCATCCGCTTCCAGGACGAGATCTATCGCGGGGACCCGAACTACGTGCCGCCCCTGCTCATGGAGCGCCACGAGTTCCTCGACGCGCGGAAGAACCCCTTCTTCCGGCACGCCGACGTGACGCTCTTCCTGGCCACCCGCCAGGGCCAGCCGGTGGGGCGCATCGCCGCCATCGAGGACCGGAACTACAACGCCTTCCACGGCACCAAGGCCGCCGCCTTCGGCCTCTTCGAGTGCGTGGACGACCCGGGCGTGGCCGCCGCCCTGCTGG
>DASRTO010000561.1:0-5349 GCA_035655915.1 Anaeromyxobacteraceae bacterium | reverse complement strand
TCGGAGAGCTTGCGAGCCAAGAGGCCCGGGCTGGCGTCGCGGGGGCGCCCCATCCGCAGGGCCAGGTCGGCCTCGCGCCGGGTGAGATCGAAGACGCGCTGGTCGGCCACCACCTCCAGCACCAGCCCGGGGTGGCGCTGCCGCAGCGCCGGCACCGCCGGCACCACCAGATGCGCCGCCAGGTGGGCGGCGGTGGTGAGCCGGACCGTCCCGGCCACGGCGCGGTCGCGGGCGTCGGCGTGCCGCGCCAGCGCCAGCACGTCCTCCTCGATGTGCGAGGCCATGGCGGCCAGCTCGTCGCCGGCGGCGGTGCGGCTCCAGCCCTGGGGCCCGCGCTCGAAGAGCGGGAGGCCCAGCTCGGCCTCCAGCGCCGCCACCCGGCGGGCCACGGTGTTGCGGTCGACGCCCAGGCCCCGGGCCGCCCGCGACAGGCTGCCCGACCGCACCAGCTCCAGGAAGAATCGCAGGTGCCCCCACTCAAGGCGACCTGCGCGTCCTTGCGCGGGGGCTGCGCTCGCCTGCGCCTTCAGCTCGGCCCTGGCCATGGCTAAACCTACCTCGCCGCCCACTCCGGGCGGAACAGGAGCCGACGATGACATCGCACGACGAGAGCCGGGTTGCACACTCCTCATGGGGCTTCCGGGATCGGGGCCGCTGGCCGCGCAGCTTCCCCGGCCTGCTTGACGGGACGGTGCTGCTCCTGGCCTGGGTCGCCCTGTGGACGGTCTTCGTCCTGGGGGTGCTCGAGCCCGCCTCCCGCTTCATCAACACCAACGCCGCCGGCCCGGCGGCGCAGGTCGAGCGGAGCCGCACGTGACCTGCGCCCTGGGCACGAATGGCACCATGCCCCTCCGGCCCGGCGGCCGCGGGCTCTCCGTGAGCTGCCGGGCCGGGACCATGGTGGTCACCCAGGAGGGCGACCCGCTGGACCACGTCCTGCGCGCCGGAGAGGCCTTCCGGGCCGCGCCGCGGCGGCTGGTGGTGGTGTGGGCCCTCTCCGACGGGGCAGTGGCGGTGGGCGTCCCCGGGGAGGGCGAGTAGGTGGCGGCCGTGGCCGGCCGGGAAACGGGTGCGCCGGGCCGGGGGATGGTAGCTTCACGCCGGCATGGGTCCCGGCTCGCGGCTCGAGGCCGTCTTCCGCCGCGTGGTGGCGCTGCGCCGCCCCATCCTGGCCCTGGCGGCGCTGGCGCTCGCCGCCTCGGCGTGGCTGGCGACCCGCATCCCCTCCGAGGGATCGGTGGATCGCCTCATCGTGGCCTCCGACCCCGACTACCTCGCCACCCGGGCCTTCCAGAAGGTCTTCCCCGAGGGACAGATGGCGCTGCTGCTCCTCGAGGCCGACGACCCCTGGCGCCCCGAGGTGCTGGCGGAGCTCATGGCGGTGGAGGCGGCGCTGCGGGGCATCCCGGGCGTGGCGCCCTACTCGGCGCTGGACGTGTTCCGCCGGGCCCGGCCCGGCTTCGCCGCCACCGAGGACTGGGCCCGGGCCTTCCGCGCCTTCGCCACCGGGACCGAGATGTTCCGCCGGCAGGGGCTCCTCGGCGACCGCTTCCAGGGCCTGGCGCTGGCCCTGGCCGTCCAGGGGCCGGCCCAGCGCGACGCGGCGCTCCAGGCGGTGGACCGGGCGCTCTCCGAGGTCCGGCTCTCGGCGGTGACCCGGATCCGCAAGGTGGGGGCGCCCTTCGTCGAGTCCTGGATCGAGCACGAGTCCAGCCGGGCCTCGCTCCGGTACTTCCCGCTCTTCGGGCTGTTCGTGGTGGGGATCGCGCTCTTCCTCTACCGCTCGCTGCGGGCGCTCTTGGCCATCCTGCTGGCGCTGGGGACCGCGGTGGCCATGGCGATGGGGGCCGGCTCCCTGCTCGGCTTCTCCTCCACGGTGGTGACCGCCCTGGTGCCGCTCACGGTGATGGTGACCACCGTGGCCAGCCTGGTCTACCTGCACTCCCGCTTCGTGGACCAGCCGGAGGGCGTCTCCACCGACGACCACCAGGTCTTCGCCCTGGCCAACAAGTTCCTGCCGGTGACCGCCTCCACGGTGGCGGCGGTGCTCGGCTTCGCCGCCCTGGCCGTGTCCCGCATCCGCCCCATCCGCGAGATGGGCCTGTGGACCGCGGTGGGCCTGGCGCTCTCCTGGCTGGTGGCCTTCACGGTGTTCCCGGCCCTGCAGAAGGCGCTCGGCACGCCCACCGGCCGCACCGTCCCCATCCGCAGCGGGCTCTACGACCGGATCTCGGCGGCGCTGCCCGGCTTCGCCTTCCGCTGGCGCTGGGCCCTGGTGCCGGGCTCGCTGCTGCTGGCGGCGGCCGGGGCGGCGGCCCTGCTGGGCCTCCCCGGGCTCCTGGCTCCCATGCGCGTGGGGGTGGACTCGCTCGACTACGTGGACCCGGACCTCGCCATCCACCGCGACATGGTGTTCTTCCGCCGGCACGTCTCGGCCCTCAACGTGGCCCGGGTCTGGGTGCGGACGCCGCCAGGGGCGGTCGCCGATCCGGAGGTGCTGCGCGGCCTGGACCGGCTGGCCACCGCCTTCGAGCGGCTGCCCACCGTGTCGGCGGTGATCGGGCCGACCACCCTGTTCCGGGTGCGGCGCTACCTGGCCGGGGAGGGCGACCGCCTGCCGCAGGACCCGGCGGTCTTCGCGGCCGCCGCCGCCGACGTGGAGCAACTCCTGCTCACCCAGCCGGAGCTGCGGGGCTTCATCGACGCCGGCACGCTCGGGAACGCCCAGCTCACGGTGCTGTTCGACCGCACCGACGAGGCCGGCTTCCTGGCCCTGGCCTCCGGGCTCGAGGAGGCCTGGCGGAGCGAGGTGGCGAGCGACCCGGCCTTCCGCGGCGCCGGGATGCAGGTGGTGGGCGAGGCCATGCTCCAGGCCAAGGTGGGGGCCAGCCTGGTGCCGACCCTCACCGAGAGCTTCGCCCTCACCGCCGGGTTCATCTTCCTGGCCTTCCTGGTGGTCTTCCGCAGCCCGGCGGCGCGACTCATGGCGATGATCCCCTCGCTGTTCGCCATCCTGGTCACCTTCCTGGGGATGCGGCTCCTCGGAGCCAGCCTCAACGTGGCCACCATCCTCATCGCCACCACCGTGCTCGGCACCACCGAGAACGACCAGATCCACTTCTTCCACCACCTCCAGGAAGGGCCGGCCGGAGGCGGGCTGGAGGCGGGGCTGCGCCACACGCTGCGCGTCTCAGGGCGGGCCATCGCCTTCGCCACCCTCATCAACGCCGCGGGCTTCCTGGCGCTGGCCTTCTCGAACTTCCCGCCGCTGCGCCAGTTCGGGATGGTGACCGCCGCGGCCTTCTTGCTGGCGATGGTGGCCGACTTCACGGCGCTGCCGGCGTCGCTGTGGATGGTGCGGCGGGAGCGGCCCGGGACGGCGCTGCGGCCCTGATGCGGTGGCGACGACCGGCGACGCGTGCGGCGAGGCCGGGGGACAGCGCCGCGACGTGAGCGACCGGCGCGCCTCCCGGGAAGGGAGGCGGCGCCGGCCGCGGTGGGCCGGATGGGGAGGTCCGGCCGCGAAGCTCCTGGGACTACGCCTTGACGATGCAGTCGGTCGGGCAGACCGAGACGCAGGACATCTCGCCGCCGTTGGCGGCGCATTCGTCGCACTTGGCGGCGTCGATCACGTAGGCGTCATCGCCCGCGCTGATCGCCTGGTTGGGGCACTCCGGCTCGCACGCGCCACAGCTAGTGCAGTCCTCGACGACGACCTTGTTCGCCATTTCGTCCTCCGGGAAGGGTGGCCTGGGCGCGGTCCGGCCCCTCGTCCGGCGCGCCCTCGAAGCGCGCGCCTTGCACGCGGCAGGCCACGTCCTGCTGGATCGCCGAGTCGCGCGTGGGGAGGGCGTTTTCCAGGCCCCCGACCGCGCCGACCAATACCCGCCCCTCGCTCGGGAGGGCGCAAAGCCCGGACGCGACCGGCAGGATTTGCGTAGGCAGACGACGGCGCGGCCATTCCCGCGCCCCGCATGCGGTCGCCCGCCGAGCGCGGAAGCCGACATTCGCTCACCTGGAGGGGTCCCAGAGGGATAGAGAACCCTCCAGGAACGCGGGCGCGCAGGGGGTCCGGCTAATGAGAAGCCTTCCCAGAAGGGAGGTACCCCTTACCATGCTACTGAAAGAAAGAGCGCTGTCCCAAACCGGCTTCCGAGCCGGGGCGGCCTGTCTTGCCCTGGCGCTTCTCGCGCCATCCTGCGCCGATCCACCCGGCGATGCCCAGGACGCTCTCCGGGGGAACCCGGATGCGCCGGTGAGCGACTACCCGGTCGTCACCGGCGGAACCTGGGTCCGCGGGGCGAACCTGAAGGACGCTCAGGGGCGCCCGCAGGCCCGCCAGGAGCACGCCGCGGCGGTCCTGAACGGATTCGTGTACCTCATCGGCGGCTTCGTCCCCATCCAGCCGCCGCCCACGCCCACGGACGACAACCCCGAGCCCTTCCCCTTCGTGGGGACGGGCGAGGTGCTGGTCTACACGCCGCTGGGCCACCCGGCCGACCCCCCCGCCGTCCCCGGCCAGTGGGTGAGCCTGCCGCAGGCGTCCTCGTTCCCGCTTCCCGACGCTCACCACATCGTGGCGGTGGCGCACCAGGGGCGCATCTGGGCGCTCGGGGGGCATTCCGGGCCGTTCTCGCCCACCTCCGGCATCTACGTCTTCACGCCCGAGAGCGCCACCTCGCCCGCCGGCACCTGGCAGCAGGTCCGGGCCTCGGACGGCGGGGCGTGCGGTTCGGGCGAGCAGTGCCTCGTTCTGCCCGAGCGCCGCGCGGCCGGCGCGGCCGTCAGCGTCGGCGACCGCATCTACCTCATGGGCGGCGTGGTGCCGAACGCAGGAAGCCCCGACCCGGTGAACCAGTCGATCCGGAGCACCAACTCCGTCATCTCCCTGGACACCACCCGATTCCCGCTTCGTTGGGAGACGGCCCCGTCCATGCACGAGAGCCGGGAGCACTTCAACGCGGTGGTGGCGGCGAGCCGGATCTGGGTCTTCCAGGGGCGGAGCGAGCAGAGCACGCACATGCGCGGCGTCGAGTCGATGAGGCCGGGCCAGGGCGGCTGGCGGCCGGAGGAGATGGCCCCGGTGGGCGCGAGCGCCAACATCCTGGCGGCGGTGGGGAACCGCGTCTTCTCCTTCGGAGGTGAGTTCATCGCCTCGAACATCACCGGCACGCTCATCTCCTCGCAGTTCTTCGACGTGACCACCCGGCGCTGGAGCCGGCTGCAGACCACCTTCGCGACCACGCCCCTCGACGCCTCGGGCGCGGACGCCAAGCACGGCACCTACGGGGTGACCATCGTCGAGGAGGGCGTTCCCAAGATCATGGCCCCGGGCGGCGCCTCGACCGC
>DASRTO010000560.1:0-9566 GCA_035655915.1 Anaeromyxobacteraceae bacterium | reverse complement strand
CTCGAGGGCCCCGAACCCGCTGGCGAGCGCGTCCCCTCGGTCCGGTCGACCGTGTGTCTGACGTCGCAAGAGGCCTGGACCACTTCGCTGACACCGTCAGCGGCAGGATCCCGGCCATGTCGCCGACGATGTTCACCAGCTCGCTGGCTAGGCGCACGCCTTCGGCGGCACCGGCAGCCTTCCCGCCCGGCGCATGAGGTACCTCACCGCCTGCGTCGCCAGGCGTGAAACCTCTCTCGGATCCGCGCTGTAGCGCGCGGCTTCGTCGAAGGCTGCCGCGATCAGATCACCTAGCCGTGCGGTGCCGTTCCTGGTCCGCTTCACGAGTTTCATCCTCCTGCGCCTCCTCAGGCCCGTGCGCGCTCGCCACGCCCACCCCTCTTCAAGCAGCTTCCCAGGCCACCGAGGCGTACCTTGCGTTTTCACCCAGTTGAGGCCGCCCGGGGTCCGCGCATCGTGGCCACCCTTTCCACGGCCGAGCCCTGCCGCCGTACGATGAAGCGGTCTCATGATGTACTTGCATAGCGGGCCGGCGCGGTACCCGCCTCGCTCATCGGGAGCGTGCTCGTCGAGGCTCCTTCAGGGAGCCGCGCTCGTGGCTCGGGGTCGCCGTACCGCAAGCCCGAGTGCTAGGGCGCGATCGGCCCAGGCCGGAAACTCGACTCAGCTCCCATCTCTGCGACGTCACGCCGCCCGCCCTCGTCCGCGGCGCACTCCAGCTCCTCCGCACAGGCGATCAGAGCACGGGCCATCAGCCGGCGCCTCCAGCGGTTCCACCAGCGTGCGTGGTCGGTCAGCTCGAGCGCGGCGAGGCGCGCGACGCACGCCGCGACTCGCGTCCCGCAGTCCTGACCTGCGGAGAAGCTGGCGCTGTCGTAAACGGTCATGACCTTCACCCTTTTGCGACCTCGCGGCGGAGCGAGAGCTCCGATTGGATGCGCTCCCCTTCTCCTAACGCGCGGCTCGCGGTGCCGCCCGCCGCCTTTCGAGGCGCATAGCAGCGGGAAGGCTGCTGCGCCACGATGCTCCGCGTGTCTCGAGTTCCTCGGTCAGCGGCCCATGATCGCCTCGTCGAGCGCGTCCGCTACTTCGGCGAACCTCCTCATCGGGTAGCGACGGGTCCCCCCGCCCCGAAGGCCGGACGGACGGGCAGCCCACCCCACCAGAAGAAAGCGCCTGGGCAGCCGCCACGTTAGATCGAGCATGAGCCAGCCAGCCCATCGCCCCGATGACGCGCTGACTTTCGTCCGGGAGGCTGCGTGTTCGTGGCATCGAGGCTCGCGTCGGCATTCTTCGGGCATGCGGTCGCCGCCCCCGAGAAGCCGTTCCGGGACGAGCTTCTCAGCGTCGAGCGCCTCGACGAGCGGGCGCGTTCCCTCGCCGCCCGCTTCACGGTGGACCCGTCGCGGCGCGCGGCCCGGAGCGTTCTTCCGCGGTTCGACGACAACGTACGCGTCCTGCGCGAGGCGTACCGAACGCTCGCCGGCGACGTGCACCGGGGCGAGTTCGTCACGGCTGCAGCGGAGTGGGTCCTCGACAACTACCACCTCGTCGCCGCCGAGATCCGCGACGTCCGCCAGAACCTCCCGCGCGGCTACTACCGCGAGCTGCCGAAGCTGGCGGCGCGCGAGCAGGCGGGGAACGCCCGGGTCTACGCCCTCGCGGTGGAGCTGATCCGCCACAGCGACAGCCGCCTCGACCGCACCCAGCTCGTGCGCTGGCTGGACGCCTTCCAGACGGTTGCGCCGCTCACCATCGGTGAGCTGTGGGCGTGGCCGAGCATGCTGAAGCTCGCGCTCGTCGAGAACCTCCGCCGGCTCGCCGACGAGACGCTCGCGGCCCGCGCCGCCCGGCGCGCGGCCGACACCTACGTGGAGGGGATCGATGTGGCCGGGAAGCGCGTGCCCCCGCCCCTGCCCAGTGCCCTCCACCCCGCCATCGTCGTCCAGCTCCTCCGGCGCGTGCGCGAGTACGGGCCCCGCCTCGCGGCGGTCCGGAACAGCCTCGACGCGCATCTCGCCGCGCAGCGAGCCACGGCGGAGGAGGCGATCCGCGGCGAGCACCAGCGCGAGGCCGCCGCCCAGGTGTCGGTCGCGAACGTCGTCACGAGCCTGCGGCTCTGCTCCACCCTCGACTGGACCCGGTACGTCGAGGCGGTCAGCCTGGTCGAGCGGGTGCTGCAGCGCGATCCCGCAGGCGTGCACGGGCGGATGGATTTCCTCTCCCGCGACCGCTACCGGCAGGCGGTCGAGGAGCTCGCCGAGCGGACCGGGGAGGCCCAGGTGCGCGTCGCGCTGCGCGCGGTGGAAAGCGCGCGCCAGGCCGCCGAGACCGAGGGGCCGGACGCACGCCCGGCCCACGTCGGGCACCACCTCATCGGCAAGGGGCGCCGCGAACTCGAGGCCGACGTGGCCTGGCGCCCCGGCCCGTGGAAGGGCCTTCGCCGTTTCGTGTTCGCGCACGCGACGGCGGCTTACCTCGGGGCGATCGCGCTGGCGACGGGGGCGCTCCTGAGCGCCGGCGTCGCGTACGCCCGCAGCCAGGGCAGCTCGCTGCTGCCGCAGCTCGGCGTGGCCCTCTTCCTGCTCTTGCCCGCCAGCGAGGTGGCCATCTCGGTCGTCCAGCGTCTCGCCGCTCGCTTCGCTCCGCCCCGGCGGCTGCCTCGCCTCGATCTCTCCGCGGGGATCCCCGAGGACGCGCGTACCTTGGTGGTCGTTCCGACGCTGCTCACGAGCGTCGAGGGCGTCGAGCGGCAGCTCGAGCACCTCGAGATCCTGGCGCTCGGGAACCTCGACCCCCACGTCCATTTCGCCATCCTGGGCGACTTCGCGGACGCCGCCGCCCGCGACATGCCCGAGGACGCCGCCATCCTCGCCGCGGCCAGGAGCGGGATCGGGGCGCTGAACGCCCGCCTCGGCGAGGGCCGGAGCGACCGGTTCTTCCTGCTCCACCGCGTGCGACTGTGGAACGAAGGAGAGCGCGCCTGGATGGGATGGGAGCGCAAGCGCGGGAAGCTCGAGGAGCTGAACCGGCTCCTGCGCGGCGCCAGCGACACGAGCTACGACGTGCAGGTCGGCGAGGTCGGCGTTCTCGCGGGCGTGCGCTACTGCATCACTCTCGACTCCGACACGCGCCTCCCGCGTGACGGCGCGAGGAAGCTCGTGGGCATCATCGCGCACCCGCTCAACCGCCCCCGCTTCGACCCGCGCTCGGGCCGCGTCACCGAGGGCTACGGCATCCTGCAACCACGCGTCAGCGTCACCACCGCCAGCGCCACCGGGTCACGCTTCGCGCGGATCTTCGCCGGGGACACCGGCGTGGACCCGTACACCAGCGCCGTCTCGGACACGTACCAGGACCTCTTCGGCGAAGGGAGCTTCACGGGCAAGGGGCTGTACGACGTGGACGCCTTCACCGCGGCGCTGGCGGGGCGCGTCCCGGACAACACCCTCCTCTCGCACGACCTGTTCGAGGGCATCCATGCCCGAACCGGGCTCGTGACCGACGTCGAGGTCGTGGACGACTACCCCTCGAGCGTCCTCGCCCACTCGCGCCGCCAGCACCGCTGGACGCGCGGCGACTGGCAGATCCTCGGCTGGCTCCTCCCTTTCGTCCCGACCCGCGCCGGCCTCGCGCGAAATCGCCTCCCCCTCATCTCGCGCTGGAAGATCTTCGACAACCTGCGGCGCGCGCAGCTCGCGCCCGCGACCGTCATCCTGCTCCTCCTCGCCTGGACCGTGCTGCCGGGAAGCCCGGCGATCTGGACGGCCGCCGTCGTGGCGCTCATCGCGTTCCCCTTCTATCCGCTCGCGTTCGCGGCCCTCGCCGGCCCGACGCCGCACCAGCCGGCCCGGGCCTTCCTGCGAGGTCTCCTCGAGGACGTGGAGGGGACGGCGGCGCGCGTCCTGCTGCAGATCACCTTCCTCGCGAACCGGGCCTACGGCATGGCGCACGCGATCCTCGTGACGCTCGTCCGCCTCGCCATCACGCGGCGGCGCCTGCTCGAGTGGGAGACCGCGGCCGCGAGCGCCGCCCGCGGCGCCGGGTTCGAGGGGCGAGCGGGCGCGCGGTCGTTCCTCGTCGCCATGGCGGCAAGCCCCGCGATCGCGCTCGCCGGCCTGATCCTCGTCTCCGCGTGGCGCCCCGGCGCGCTCGCCGCGGCCACGCCGCTCCTCGCGCTGTGGGCGGTCGCCCCGCTCGTCGCGTTCCGGCTCTCCAAGCCGATGGCCGAGAGAAACCTCGCGCTCGATCCGGAGGATCGCCACTTCCTCCTCGGCGTCGCCCGCACGACCTGGAAGTACTTCCAGGCGTTCATGGGACGGGACGACAACTTCCTGCCCGCGGACAACTTCCAGGAGGCGCCCGAGCGGATCGCGCACCGGACTTCGCCCACCAACATCGGCATGGGGCTCCTCTCCACGCTGGCGGCCCACGATCTCGGCATCATCCCGACCGACGAGCTCGTCGAGCGGATCGACTCCACCCTCACCACGATGGAAAGCCTGGAGCGGATGGAGGGGCACCTCTTCAACTGGTACGACACGAAGAGCCTCGCGCCGCTCCTGCCCCGGTACGTCTCGACCGTCGACAGCGGGAACTTGGCCGGCGCCCTCATCGCGCTGTCCGAGGGGCTGCGCGGGCTCGCGCGCGAGCCGCCCCCACTCCAGGCCGGGCGGAGCGATCCGCGCGAGCGGCTCGAGAGCCTCTCGCGGCGCGCCGCGGCGTTCGCCGACGGGATGAGCTTCCGCTTCCTCTACGACCCGCAGCGGAACCTCCTCGCCATCGGATACCGCGCCGCCGACGCGGAGGGCCCCGGCCGCCTCGATCCCGTTCATTACGACCTCCTCGCCTCGGAGGCGCGTCTCGCGAGCTTCATTGCGATCGCGAAGGGCGATCTCCCCGAGAAGCACTGGTTCAGCCTCGGCCGGGCCGTCACGGGCGT
This sequence comes from Anaeromyxobacteraceae bacterium, assembly GCA_035655915.1. Taxonomy (GTDB): domain Bacteria; phylum Myxococcota; class Myxococcia; order Myxococcales; family Anaeromyxobacteraceae; genus DASTPH01. Next base: position 4,624 of record DASRTO010000560.1, on the reverse strand, counting down.
GCACGGGAATCCGACGCTCCTGTCGTGGAGCGCGACTCTGTTCGAGTACCTCATGCCGCTGCTGGTGATGCGCAGCTACCCCGACACCCTGCTCGACGAAAGCTGCCGGATGGCGGTGCGCCGCCAGCGGGACTACGCAGCCGAGCGCGGGGTCCCCTGGGGGATCTCGGAGTGCGCTTACGACCTCGTCGATCACCATGGCAACTACCAGTACAAGGCATTCGGCGTCCCGGGACTCGGCATGAAGCGGGGGCTCGCCGACGAGCTCGTGGTCGCGCCCTACGCGACCGCGCTCGCCGCGCTCGTCCACCCTACAGCGGCGGCGAAGAACCTCCGCCGCCTCGGGCGGGAAGGCCTCCTCGGCGCCTACGGCTACTTCGAGTCCATCGACTACACGCCTCGGCACCCGGAGGAGCCCGAGGCAGACGCGGCTGGGCCCACCCGCGCCCGGGGTACGATCGTGCGGACATACCTCGCCCATCACCAGGGGATGACGCTTTCGGCCATCGCGGGTGCACTCGGCGGCAACCGGATGGTCGAGCGCTTCCACGCCGATCCACGCGTGCAGGCGACGGAGCTGCTGCTCCAGGAACGCGTGCCTCGCCACGCACCGCTCATGCGGCCCCGCCCGGACGAGGGGGCGCGCGTCGCCGCCCCGCTGCCACCGGCGGTCCGCCGCTTCCGCTCCCCGCACACCGCGTTCCCCCACGCGCAGTTCCTGTCGAACGGCAACTACACCGCCGTGGTGACGAACGCGGGCGGCGGCGCGAGCTCCTGCCGCGGGCGCGCCGTCACCAGGTGGCGCCAGGACGCGACCCGCGACCCGGGCGGCCAATACCTCTACCTCCGGGACGTCCGGAGCGCGCGGACGTGGTCCGCCACGCATCAGCCGATCGCGCGGGACGCCGGCGATTTCGTCGTTACGTTCACGATGGAGAAGGCGACGTTCCAGCGAATGGACGACGACATCGGGTCGCGGCTCGACGTCGCCGTCTCGCCCGAGGACGACGTCGAGGTGCGCCGGCTCGAGCTGACGAACCACGGGGCCCGCGCCCGGGAGATCGAGATTACGAGCTACGCCGAGATCGTCCTCGCACCGAACGCGGACGACCTCGCCCACCCTGCGTTCGGCAAGCTCTTCGTGGAATCGGAGTACGTCGCGGAGAGCAACGCGCTCCTTTGCCGGCGCCGGCCGCGCGCCCCGGACGAGGCGGCGGTGTTCGCGGTGCACGTCATCAGCCAGGAGGGCCGGACGCAGGGGCCGGTGGAGTGGGAGAGCGATCGCGGGCGCTTCCTCGGACGCGGCCGAGGCCCAGAGGATCCCCAGGCGCTCGACGGACGCCCGCTCTCCGGCACGACCGGCGCGCTGCTCGATCCCATCGTGAGCCTGCGGCAGCGCGTGCGCCTCGCTCCCGGTGACGTCGTGAGGCTCGCCTTCGCCACCGGCATGGCGTCGAGCCGGGAGACCGCCCTCGCGCTGGCGCAGCGCTACCACGACCCCACCGCCACCACGCGCACGTTTGCGCTCGCGTTCGCCCACGCGCAGAGCAGGCTGCACCATCTCGGCATCTCGAGCGAGGAGGCCCTCCTCTTCGAGCGCCTCGCCTCTCGCGTGCTGTACGCGGACGCCGCGCTGCGCCCGGCGCCGGAGATCCTCGCCCGCAACACGCTCGGCCAGGACGGCCTCTGGGGACATGGCGTCTCCGGCGATTTCCCCATCCTGCTCGTGCGTGTCGTCGGCGACGCCGACCTCGCCCTGGTGCGACAGGTCCTGCAGGCGCAAGAGTACTGGCGCCTGAAGGGGCTCAGCGCCGACGTCGTGATCTTGAACGAGCACCCGGTCAGCTACCTCGACGAGGTGCACGTCCAGCTCACGGCGCTCCTCGACGACGGGCCCTGGCGAACGTGGAAGCACAAGCCGGGCGGCGCGTACCTCCTGCGCAGCGACCGCATGAGCGAGGCCGAGCGCCTCCTCCTCTCGAGCGTGGCGCGTGCGGTCCTGAGCTGCGACCGGGGAACCCTCGCGCACCAACTCGATCGCCCCACGCCGCCTTCGCCCGAGCCGGTGCCCCTCCATCTCGCGGCTCCCGCGCGGCACGGCAAGGCGCTCGCGGCGGCCACGGAGCCCGAGGTGCCGCCGCTCGCGCTCGAGAACGGGAGGGGCGGCTTCGCCGACGGCGGGCGGGAGTACGTGGTCGTCCTCGAGGGAGACCAGGAGACGCCCTTACCCTGGGCGAACGTCATCGCGAACCCGGATTTCGGGACGATCGTCACGGCATCGGGATCGTCGTTCACCTGGGCCGAGAACAGCCGCGAGAACCGCCTCACGCCGTTCGCGAACGATCCGGTCGGTGATCCGACGTCCGAGGCCATCCTCGTGCGCGACGACGACAGCGGTGAGGCGTGGTCGCCCACCCCGGGGCCGCTGCGGCGCGACCACGCCAGCGGCCGGTTCGTGATCCACCATGGGGCGGGGGTCACCCGCTTCGCGCGCGCGGCGAACGGCATCCGCTGCGCGCTCGACGTCTTCGTCGACGCGGTGGACCCCGTGAAGTTCTGGCTGCTGACCCTGGCGAACGGGAGCGGCCTGCCGCGACGCCTCTCCGTCTTCGCGTACGCCGAGTGGGTCCTCGGGCCGCCGCAGGCGAGCCAGGGCCAGCACGTCGTGACGGAGCAGGACGCGGCGACCGGGGCGGTCCTCGCCAGGAACTCCTGGAATCACGAGTTCGCCAGCCGTGTCGCCTTCGCTCACGCAAGCGGCGGGCTTCGTTCGGCGACCGGCGACCGCACCACCTTTCTCGGTCGGAACGGCTCGCTGACGCGGCCGGCTGCGCTCGGCCAGGACCTGCTCTCCGGTCGCTTCGGGGCGGGGCTCGATCCCTGTGCGGCGCTGCAGGTCGCCCTCGCGCTCGAGCCGGGCGAGACCCGGCGGGTCGTGTTTCTCCTCGGTGAGGGGAGAGACATGACGCACGTCCGGGAGCTCATCGGGCGGCATGGGCGCGTCGAGGCGGCGGAGGCCGCGCTCCAGGCCGTGCGGCGGGCGTGGGAGGACACCCTCGGCACGGTACAGGTCCGAACGCCCGACGACTCCTTCGACGTGCTCATGAATCGCTGGCTTCTCTACCAGGACCTCTCCTGCCGCATGTGGGCCCGCACCGGCTACCACCAGCCCGGCGGCGCGTTCGGGTTCCGCGACCAGCTCCAAGACGCGATGGCGCTCGCGATCGCGCGGCCGGCGCTCGTGCGCGAGCACCTGCTGCGGGCGGCGGCGCGGCAGTTTCGCGAGGGGGACGTCCAGCACTGGTGGCACCCGCCCAGCGGCCGGGGGACCCGCACCCGTTGCTCGGACGATCTCCTCTGGCTGCCGTATGCGGTGGCGCACTACGTCCGGACCACCGGAGACGCTGGCGTGCTCGACGAGCCCGTGCCGTTCCTCGACGGCGAGGCTCTCCTGCCAACCGCCCAGGACGCCTATGGACAGCCGCGCATCTCGACGGAGGAGGCCTCGCTCTTCGAGCACTGCGTCCGCGCTCTCGACCGCGGGATCACCTCCGGCGCTCACGGCCTCCCGCTCATGGGGAGCGGGGACTGGAACGACGGGATGAACCGCGTGGGCAGAGAAGGGCGCGGCGAGAGCGCCTGGCTCGGCTTCTTTCTCCACGCCGTCCTCTCCGACTTCGCGCCGCTGTGCGCGGCGCGGGGAGAGGGCGTCCGGGCCGGCCACTACCGCGGCGAGGCGGCTCGCCTCGCGTCCGCGCTGGAGCGGGAATGGGATGGGGAGTGGTACCGGCGCGGCTACTACGACGACGGCGCGCCGCTCGGCTCGGCGCAGAGCGACGAGTGCACCATCGACTCGATCAGCCAATCCTGGGCCGTGCTCTCGGGGGCGGCATCGCCGCGGTTCGCGGATCGGGCGATGGACTCGGTCCGCACGCACCTGGTGCGTCGAGGGGCTCAGGTCGTGCTGCTGCTCACCCCGCCGTTCGACCGTTCGACGCAGGAGCCGGGGTACATCAAGGGCTATCCGCCCGGCGTGCGGGAGAACGGCGGGCAGTACACGCACGCGGCCGCCTGGATCGTGATGGCGCTGGCGAGGCTGGGTAGCGGCGACGAGGCGGCCGAGCTGTTCCACATGTTGAACCCCGTGAACCACACGCGGGCGGGCCCGGACGTGGCGCGCTATCAGGGCGAGCCGTACGTCGTCGCCGGCGACGTCTGCGCGCGTCCCGAGCACGCCGGGCGCGCGGGGTGGACGTGGTACACGGGCTCCGCCGGCTGGATGTACCGAGCCGGTCTCGAGAGCATCCTCGGGCTCCGGCGGCACGGCGAGACCTTCGAGCTGGATCCGTGCGTCCCGGGCTCCTGGCCCGAGTACGCCATCAACTGGCGCTTCGGCCGGACTCGCTACGAGATCTCGGTCACGAATCCCGAGCGCCGCTGCCGCGGGGTCGTCGCGGCGCGACTGGACGGCGTCGACGTCGATCCTCGCGCGATCGCGCTGGTGGACGATGGCGGGACCCACGAGGTGCGCATCGTGCTGGGCGGCGCGAGCCAGCGGGTGGCCGCCTCGGCCGCCGCCGGATGAGTGTCACGCCCGCGTGAACTCACATGCCGTGGCGTGGAT
>DASRTO010000559.1:0-3287 GCA_035655915.1 Anaeromyxobacteraceae bacterium | reverse complement strand
GCGGCCGGCGCCGGGCGCGCCGCGGCCGCCGCCTCGGCGGCGCGGTTCAGCGCCGCGCCCAACGCGCCCGCCGGCCCGGCCAGCCGGGGGACCCGCGCCTCGAAGTCGCCGCGCGCCACCCGCTCGGCGGCCGCCAGGAGCTCGCGCGGCCACCGCGCCTCCCCGCCCTCGGGCAGGAGGGAGAGGACGAGCGCCGCCAAGAAGAGCAGCGCCAGCGCCAGCAGCAGGAGCTGCTGGAAGGCCGCCAGCGGCGCCAGCGCCGGCAGCGTCGGAGCCGCCAGGACCAGCGCCGCGCCGGGGAGACCCGCCAGGGGGAGGGCCTGCAGGCGCTGCGCCGGGGCCCGCACCAGCAAGAGCGGCAGGGCGGGCAGGAAGGCCGGGCCCGCGAGCTTCACCGGCCCGAGGCGCCCCAGGCCGGCCGGCGCCGCGCCCGGCCTGGCGGCCGCAGCGGCGAAGCCCTCCGCCTCGCCCGGAGGGAGCGCGGCGTCGGGCTTGCCCGGGCCGGAGAACAGCAGCACCCGCACCCCGGTGGCCGCCTGCAGCCCTTCCGTCCAGCGGGAGTCGAGGGAGAGGCCGAACAGCAGCGCCATCCCCTTCTTCACCGGGGCGGCGCCGGCGAGGTACACGGTGTCGCCGTAGCGGACGTGCCCCTGACGCGCCTGCCCGGCCGCCGCCGCCAGCAGCAGGGCCTGGGCCGGATCCCGGCGGGCCGCCGCCTCGCCGGCCAGGGTGCTCACCATGCCGCGGGAGACGTCTACGCCCATGGCCCGGGCGGCGGCCTTCACCGCCGCGTCGGCCACCGGGCCCGGATCCGGCCGCGGCGCGGGGGGAGCCCGGCGTCCGCGCGCCGGGGCCGGCTCGGCCAGCGCCGCCAGGAGCGCCGGATCGCGCGCCGCCAGGAGCGCCACCGCCTCCACCTGGCGGTCCAGGACCGCCTGGGAGAGCTCCACCTGGGCCCGGGCCGCGGCGAGGCGGCGGTCCACCTCCTGCATCTGGCGGGCGGCGAGCCAGCCCGAGCCGAGCGCCAGGCCGGCGGCGCCGGCGGCGAGCGCCACCCCGAGGAGCACCCACAGTTTCCAGCGCGTCATCAAGGGCGCGTTATACCACGGAGCCCCGCACCCGCCGACGGGATCTCAGGCGTCGCGCGGCACCGCGATCATGCGCTCCAGCGCCCGCCGGGCCCCCTGGGCCACGTCGGGCGGCACCTCGATCCGGTGCCGGCCCTCCCGCAGCGCGGTACGGACCATGAGCAGGTCGACCATCTTCATGTACGGGCAGTGCATGCGGCAGCCCACGCAGCCGTCGGCCACGATGAACTCCTTGTCGGGCCAGCGCTTGCGCATCTGGTGGAGGATGCCGTGTTCGGTGGCCACGATGAAGGTGCGCGCCTGCGGGTGGCGCGCCACCGCCTGGAGCATGGCGGTGGTGGAGCACACCTCGTCGGCCATGGCCAGCACGTCCTCCCGGCACTCGGGGTGGGCGATGAGCACCGCCTCGGGGCGCGAGCCGCGCACCCGTTCCACGCTGGCGCCGCGCACCACGTCGTGCACCGGGCAGGCCCCGTCGTAGACCACCACCTCCTTCTCCGGCACCTTGCCCGCCACCCAGCGCCCCAGGTTCCGGTCGGGGGTGAAGAGGATCTTCCGCTCCGGCAGGGAGCGGACCACGCTGGCGGCGTTGGCGCTGGTGCAGCAGATGTCGGAGAGGGCCTTCACCTCGGCGCTGGAGTTCACGTAGGTGACCACGGCGTGGTCGGGGTAGCGCGCCTTCCAGTCCTCCAGCGACTCGGGGGTGATGGAGTCGGCCAGGGAGCAGCCGGCCGAGAGGTTGGGGAGCAGCACCCGCTTCCCCGGGTTCAGCACCTTGGCCGACTCGGCCATGAAGTGCACGCCGCAGAAGACAATGGTGGACTGGGGCACCTGCTGGGCCTGGATGGCCAGCTGCAGCGAGTCCCCGACGAAGTCGGCGACCTGCTGCACCTCGGGGAGCTGGTAGTTGTGGGCCAGGATGACGGCGTCCTGCTGGCGGGCCAGGGCGCGGATCTCCACCTCCAGCTCCCGCACCTCCTCGGGGCGCAGGCTCGAGCCGGCCTCGGGGTTGGCCACCGGGTCGTGGATGGGGACGAGGGGCAGGGTCATGGCTTCACCACGCGGGCGCCGCGCGCCGGGCGGATGTCGCCCGTGCCGGCGGGAAAGAGCCTCCAGAACTCGCGGCGCACCAGGCCCACCAGGGTGCCCGACTTGGTGAATCCGTGGTAGCGGGCCACCGCTTCCAGCATGGCCACGTCCTCGTCGGTGGCGGAGTAGCTGCGCACCCGGGCCCGGGCGCCCGGCGGGCGGAGGGAGGTCGGTCGTTTCATGAATATTTGTATAACTCTTGAACAAGACTCTAGCGCGGCCGGCGGCGCGGCGCAACAATGACCGGGTGCGCTTCGCCGTCACCACCGCCCTCCGGCCGGACGCGGCCCTGCTGGGGCGGGCCCGCGCCGCCGCGGCCCGGCACGGCGTGCCCTGCCTGGAGCGGGGCGGGCGGCCGCTAGCGTCCTTGGCCGCCGAGGCCGGGGGGGAGGCGCTCCTGCTCCTGGGGCGCGGGGCGGCCCTGTGGATCGGCGGGCGGGAGCTGCGCTGGAACCCGGGCATGGGGACGCTTCGCGCCCGGCGCCTGATCGAGGGGGAGCGGGGCCGGCCCACCAGCGACCCCTTCCTGGCCGCCGCGGACTTCTGGCCCGGCGAGTCGGTCCTCGACTGCACCCTGGGGATCGGCGCCGACGCCCTGGTGGCCGCCGCCGCGGTGGGCCAGGGCGGCCGGGTGTTGGGGCTCGAGGCCTCGCCCCCGCTGGCGGCCCTGGTGGACGAGGGGCTGCGCCTGCTCACCCACCCGGCCGCCCGGCGCGTGGAGGTGCGGCGGGCCGAGCACGGGACCTTCCTGGCCGCCTGCCCGGAGCGGAGCTTCGACGTGGTGGTCTTCGACCCCATGTACCGGGAGGCTCGGGCCCAGAACCCATCCTTCGACCTGGTGCGCCGGCTCGGCGACCCGCGGCCGCTCTCGCCGGAGGCGCTGGCCCGGGCGCGCCGGGTGGCGCGCCGCCGGGTGCTGGTGAAGGACGGCGCCCCGGGGTGGGACCTGGCGCGCCTCGGGCTCGTCCCGCTGCCGTCGGCCCGCGGGGCGCGCCGGCTCTACGCGGCCGCGGAGCCGGCGTGAACGGCGCCCCGGCGGGGACGAACCCCCGCCCTACGGTGGCGAGCGCAGGCCCAGCCGGATGAGGCTGGGCCGGAGCGAGCGGGGGG
>DASRTO010000558.1:0-4652 GCA_035655915.1 Anaeromyxobacteraceae bacterium | reverse complement strand
GAGCTGGCCGAGATCCACGAGCGGCGGCTGGGGCAGAAGGAGATGGCCTTCCTGGCCTGGGCCCGCGCCTTCCAGGAGGACCCCTCCGACCAGCGCGCCTCCGAGGCCATGGCCCGCCTCGCCGCCGAGACCGAGTCCTTCGAGGAGCTGGCCGCGGTCTACGAGCAGGTGGCCGAGGAGTCGAAGGGCGTGGTCAAGGCGCGCCTGCTCAACGCGCTGGGGCGGGTCCGCGACGAGAAGCTCGACGAGGCCGAGGGGGCGGAGGCCGCCTTCCGCAAGGCGCTGGAGGCCGACCCGGCCAGCGCCGAGGCCCTAGACGGCCTGACCCGCCTCTTCTCCCGCCGCGGGCGCACCCGCGAGCTGGCCATCACCCTGGAGCAGAAGCTGGAGGCGGCCGCCGGGCTGGAGGAGAAGAAGGCCACCCTGCTGGAGATGGCCCGCCTCTACGACGGCCAGCTCAAGGACGTGGACGAGGCGGTGGCGGCGCTGCGCCGCGTGCTGGAGCTGGACGGCGGCGACGCCGCCGCCATCGAGGCCCTCTCCACCATCTACCGGCGCGAGCAGCGCTGGGGCGACCTGGCGGGGGTGCTGGCGCGGGCGCGCGACCTGGCCGCCGACGAGGCCTCGCGGGTGGCCTGGCAGCTGCAGATCGCCGGCCTCTACGAGAACGAGCTCGAGGACGACGAGGCGGCCATCGAGGCCTACCGCACGGTGCTGGGCACCGAAGACCGCGACCCCGAGGCCCTGGCCGGACTGGAGCGGCTCTACACCAAGCTGGATCGCTTCGCCGAGCTGAACCGGGTCTACGAGAAGCTGGCCGACATCGCCGCCGACCCGCGGGAGCGCCTGCGGGTGCTGGGCAAGAGCGCCGGCATCTGGGAGGAGAAGCTCCAGAACCCGCCCAAGGCCATCGAGCGCAACGAGCAGGTGCTGGCCCTGGACGGCGGCAACCTCCCGGCGGTGAAGAGCCTGGAGCGGCTCTACCGGCAAGAAGGGCTGTGGGAGAAGCTCATCACCGTGTTGCAGCACCACGTCTCCCTGGCCCAGGACCGGCGGGAGAAGGTGCAGCTCGAGATCGCGGTGGGCGAGGTGTGGTGGAAGGAGCTGCAGCGGGTGGACCGGGCCGAGGCCATCTTCACCCACGCCCTGGAGGTGGACCCGGAGTCGCGCGAGGCCATGGGGGCGCTGGGCCGGGTCTACGAGCGCAGTGGCAACTGGAACCTGGCGCTGGACATGCTGCGGCGGGAGGCCCGCGCCGCGGCGGCCTCCAAGGAGGCGGTGGAGATCCACCACCGCATGGGGAAGATCCACGAGGAGATGCTCCTCGACCTCCCGGCCGCCAAGCAGGCCTACGCCCACGCCCTGGAGCTGGAGCCGGGCCACCTGCCGACCATCCGGGCGCTCAAGGGCATCCACGAGCGCGAGAAGAACCGGGCCGGGTATCTCGAGGCGCTGGCGGCCGAGTCGCGGTACGTGGAGGACGACGCCGAGAAGGCCAGGCTGCTCCACGAGGTGGGGCGCATCCACCAGGAGGAGCGCGGCGACCGCGCCGCCGCCACCAAGGCCTACGAGGAGGCGCTGAAGCGGTCCCCGGACTTCCTGCCGGCGGCGCGCCCGCTGTCGGAGATCTACCAGTCCCAGGGCGACTGGCCCCAGGCCGAGCGGGTGCTGGACGTCATCGTGCGCCGCCTCTCGGTGGAGGGGGACGCCAAGGAGCTGTGCCGCCAGTCGTACCGGCTCGGCTACGTGGCAGAGAAGCTCGGGAACCGCGACAAGGCCCTGCAGAGCTACCGCCGGGCCTACGAGCTGGACGCCACCTACCTGCCGGCGCTGGAGGGGCTCGGCAACCTGCTCACCCAGGAGAAGCAGTGGGAGGAGGCCTTGCGCATCTTCCAGGCCATCCTCATCCACCACCGCGACGGCCTCACCGACCTGGAGGTGGTGGAGACCTACTGGCAGATCGGCGAGGTGCAGGCGCAGCTCGGCCAGGCCGAGCGGGCTCAGAAGAGCTTCGAGAAGGCCCTGGAGATGGACCAGAACCATGAGCCGTCGCGTCACAGCCTGGTGCGGCTGCTGGAGGCCCAGGGCGAGTGGGAGGGGGCGGTGGAGCACCGGCAGAAGCTGGCGCCGCTCCTGGAGGGGCGGGCCCGCTTCGAGCAGTACCTGGCGGTGGGCCAGATCGCCCGCGACCGGCTCAAGGACCCCTACCAGGCGCTGGACGCCTTCCTCTCGGCGGCCCGCACCGACCCCACCGACGTGGGGGTGACCGAGGCGCTGCTGGGGCTGTACCGCGAGACCCGCCAGGGGCAGAAGGCGGCCGACGTGCTGGGGCAGCTGCTCACGCGCCCCGAGGTGCAGGCCGACGCCGCCCGCGCCGGCAAGCTCCACTTCACGCTGGGCGAGCTGTACCGGGACGAGGTCAAGGAGCCGGAGCGGGCGCTGGAGGAATTCGAGAAGGCGCTCGACCGCAGCCCGCGGCTCGTGCAGGCCTTCAGCGCGGTGGAGGCGCTCCTCACCGCCCAGAAGCGCTGGAGCGAACTGGAGCAGGCCTACCAGCGTATGATCCAGCGGCTCCCCAAGGGGCCGGAGGCGCAGGCGGCCCGGCTGGCGCTGTGGAAGACCCTGGGCGAGCTGTACCGCCGGGTGCTCTCGAACCCCGAGGGCGCCCGCATGGCCTACGAGGTGGTCCTCAAGGCCGAGCCGGAGGACGCCGCGGCGCTGGAAGTGTACGCCGACCTCTCGGCCCAGAAGCCGGGCGAGGAGGGGAAGGCCGTCGAGGCCTACCAGCAGCTCCTCAAGGTGGGCGGCAACGCCCAGAAGGCCATCTCGGCGCTGGTGGGGCTGCACGCCTCGCGGCAGGAGTTCGACCGGGCCTACAGCGCGGCGCAGGCGCTGGCGCACCTGCTCTCGGCCGCCAGCCCCGAGGAGCTGCACGTGGTGTCGCGGCTCAGGCGCTTCGCCCGCGAGCAGGCCAGCCGCCGGCTCGACGACGCGCTGTGGCGCGAGCGGGTGTTCCACGACAAGGTACGCGGCCCGCTGGCCGAGATCATGCGGGTCCTCTCCCGCGAGGCCGGGCCCCTCTTCGCGCAGAGCCCCAAGGACCTGGGGCTCAACCCCAAGAAGGACGAGATCGACGTCGCCGGGTCGATGCTCTTCTTCGTCAACATGTACAAGTACGTGGCCCGCACCCTGGGCCTGGAGGGGCTGCGCCTCTTCAAGAGCGCCCAGGCCGGGGGCCGGCTGCAGCTGGTGAGCACCGACCCGCCGGCCATCGCGGCCGGCGAGGAGATGTTCCAGGAGCGGCCCAAGAAGGAGCTGTGGTTCTCCATCGCCAAGGCCATGGCCTTCGCCCGCCCCGAGCTCCGCCCGGCGCGGCTCATGCCCCACGACCAGCTGGAGGTGGTGTTCCAGGCGGCCTGCAGCCTGGGCACCTCGCGCTTCGTGGTCACCGCCGATCCGCACCTGGTAGAGAAGCTGAAGCACCAGCTGGAGAAGACGCTGCCGGAGAAGACCCGCACCCAGACGCTGAAGCACCTGGCCCGCCTGTACTGCGACGTCCAGCACCCCGGCGACGTGCGGGCCTACATGGACGGCGCGGAGCTCACCTCCAACCGGGTGGCGGCGCTCCTGGCCGGAGACATGGAGATCGTGAAGCGGATGGTCCTCGCCGAGAAGGCCCAGGTGTCCAAGCTCCGCGACGAGGCCAAGCTCAAGGACCTGGTCCTCTTCGCCGTGTCCGACGACTACGCCGCGCTGCGGGAGCAGCTCGGGCTCTCGGTCGTGGTAAAGGAATAGCGAATGCGATTCACCTGCGACGCCTGCAATGCGCAGTACATGATCTCCGACGAGAAGGTCGGGCCCAACGGGGTGAAGGTCCGCTGCAAGAAGTGCGGGCACATCATCCTGGTGAGGCGATCCGAGGCGGCCGCCGCGGTGGCCCCTGCCCCGGCGCCGCAGGCCGCGTCCTCCCCGCCCCTCTCCGGGTCCGGCGACGGGCTCGACGCCGAGCTGGGCCAGGCCTTCGACAAGGTGCTGGGCGAGACCCCGCCGCCCGCCGGGGACCTGGCGGCGGCGCCGGCCGCGGCCTCCGCGCCGGGCGCGACCCCCGCCCCGGCGGCGCCGGCCGAGGGGGCCGCCCGCGCCGAGCCGGGGAACGAGTGGTACGTGGCGGTGGACGACCAGCAGGTCGGTCCCCTGGACGCGCCGGGGGTGAAGGGGAAGTGGGAGTCCGGCGAGATCGGCCCCGACTCGCTGGTGTGGAAGCCCGGCCTGGACGACTGGAAGCCGCTCTCCCAGGTGCCGGAGCTGCAGCAGTTCCTGGCGCCCATCCCCCGCCCGACCGGGCGGCCCAGGCCCACCGGGCGGCCCCCGCCGCCCTCGGTGGCGGCGGCCCCGGTGGCGGCCGCCGCCAGGGAGGCCACGGAGCCGGAGTGGAAGCCGAGTGCCGCCAGCGCCCTGGCGGCCCTGGCCAGCGAGGAAATGGCCGCCATGAAGGCGCCCGAGACGCAGAGGCCGGCTCCGGCGGCGAACCGCAAGGCCGGCAGGGGCTCGCTGGTGGACGCCATGAACCTCCCCGAGGGGGGAGTGGATCCCACCGGCGCCATCCCCCTCCCCATCAAGGGGCTGGAGAAGACCAGCGAGTCCAGGCTGGA
>DASRTO010000557.1:0-1827 GCA_035655915.1 Anaeromyxobacteraceae bacterium | reverse complement strand
AGGTGCCCAAGGGTCGGGCCGAGGCCTTCGCCCGCAACTGGCCGTCGATCGAGACGGCGGGCCGGCTCAGCTTCGCGAACCACCGGGTACACCGGGGCGACAAGCCCCGGTCGCGGCACTTAGCCCGGCCCGGACTGGGCGGCTCCCTCGGTCGCGGGAAGCACGCGGGGGTAGACCACAAGCTCGGTCCCGATCTGGAGCTTCAGCCGCCGGGGATTGGAGATGCCGTTCCAGCGGCACAGCTCCTGGAGCCCCACCCCGAACTTCTGCGCGATGGCCCACAGCGAGTCGCCCGCCTGGACCAGCACGGTGGCGCGGGTCCGGCCGTCCACCTGCTCCAATCGCGCCGCCCGCGGGGTGGGCTCGCGCTCCACCGAGGAGGGATCCTTCTGCTGGTACTCCCGGATCCGGGCGCGAGCCACCGCCTGGCTCGCGGTGGCGCCCGACTTGCGGGCGCCGGCGCTCACGGGGATGACCAGCTCGGTCCCCGGCCGCAGGCGCCGGCCGGGGCGCAGGCCGTTCATGCGGGCGATCTGCCCGGCGGAGACGCCGTAGCCGGCGGCCACGGCGGTGAGGCTCTCGCCGCGCTGCACGCGGTGGTTGGCGAAGGCCAGCCGCGCCGACGACTCCAGCGCCGGCCAGGCCTTGGCGAAGGCCTCGGAGAGCCCCTGGGGGACCTTGAGGGCGTAGGGGCGCGGCGGGGTGCAGGACCGGCGCAGCTCCGGGTTGAGGTCGAGGAGTGCCTTCTCCTCGACCCCCAGCGCCCGGGCCAGCGCCCCGAGGTCGGTGGCGTGGGGCACGCTCACCTCCTGGTACTCGCTCCACGTCCCGATCGTCACCTCCTCCGCCTTGAAGCCGAAGGACTCCTGGTGCTTGGTGACGATGGCGGCCGCCATGAGCTTGGGCACGTAGCCCTTGGTCTCCCTGCGGATGGCGCGCCCGCGGGTCATGGTCCAGAAGTCGGCCTGGCCGGCGCGCTGGGCCCGCAGGATGCGGTTCACCCCGGCGTTGTAGCCGGCCCAGGCCAGGCGCCAGTCCCCGGTCTGGAGGTGCAGCTCCCGGAGGTAGCGGGCCGCCGCCCGCGCCGATTTCTCCGGGTCCCGCCGCTCGTCCACCCAGAAGTCCTGCTTCAGCCCCATGCGCCGGCCGGTGGCGGCGATGAACTGCCAGGGGCCCGAGGCGCGGGCGCGGCTGTAGGCCAGGTTGGCGAAGCCGCTCTCGATCATGGCCAGGAACACGGTGTCCTCGGGCAGGCCGGCCTCGGCGAGGATGCGGCGGTAGCGCTCGTGGTACTTGTGGTACCGGCCCAGCCAGCGCACGAAGTGGCTGCGCGCCGGCTCGGTCTGGAAGAAGCGCACGTAGGCCAGCACCGCCTCGTTCACCTCCATGGGGATGTCGTACTCGGCCTGCAGCCGCCGCACGTCGTGGTCGATCTCGGGGAGCAGGGCGATGCGCCCCTGGTCCTCCTCCGGCGCCGGCGAGAGGTCGCCGGACAGCGCCTCGTCGAGCCGCTGCCGCAGCGGCGACTCCAGCCCCAGCCGCTCCGCCGCGCGGGCCGCGGCGTCCTCGGGCCGCTCCGGGGCCAGCGCCGCCTTCTCCTCGGCCGAGCGCATGGCCTCCATCTCGGCCGACTGCTCGTCGATCTCCTCCTCGATGGCCTCCTCGTCCCCCTGGTCCCCGGCCGGCGGCGCCACCTCCAGGACGGAGCGCGGCAGCGGCAGCCCCCGGGCGCCCCCCGGCAACGGCGCGGCCGCCGACAGCGGCAGGTCGGCCGGATCGGGCGCGGCGTGGAGCGCCGCCTGGGACGGGCCGGCGCCGGCCGCGGGG
>DASRTO010000556.1:0-10639 GCA_035655915.1 Anaeromyxobacteraceae bacterium | reverse complement strand
CTGCGTGTAGACCAGGTAGATGGCCACCACGCCGATGACGACGATCCACAGGGTGTTCATCGAATGGCTCCTCTCGCCGAGGTCCGTCCTTCGAGCACTGCGCCGAGCCGCCTCATCTTCCTGGCTCCGGGGCGCCGCAGCTCTGCCCAGCACTGCCGCGGGCCCTGATCGCGGAGATCGAGCACCGTTGCGGAGTCACTGATTGTCGCAAAGGCTACTCCCCGATCCGGGTCCCGGCAAGCGGCCGCTGAGGGGGCCGGCCCGCCCGGGTCAAGCGGAACGCCCCGCGCGTTCGAGGCGACCCCAAAGGGGGATGGGCCGGAAACGGCGTGGGGCCGTCCCCCGGATGGCCGCACGCACCCGGGGCGCGCTGCGCCGGGAGCGCGGAACGGGCCGCCGCCGCGGCGCGCGCGGGTGGACACCACCCGCCGGCGACACGTAAACTGCTCGGCTCTTCATGCGCGGAATCCGGGGAGCGACCCAGGTCGACGCCAACACGGTCGAGGCCATCGAGGACGGCGTGGCCGAGCTCTGCCGCACCATCGTCGAGCAGAACCGCATCCGGCCAGAGGAGATCGTCTGGGCCATCTTCACGGTGACCCACGACCTCGACGCCGACTTCCCGGCGCGCGCCGCGCGAGAGAGGGGCGGCTGGGGCATGGTCCCCATGATCTGCTCGCGGGAGATCCCCGTGCCGGGGTCCCTGCCGCGCACCATTCGCGTGCTCATCCACGTCGACTCGGGGTCGCCCAGCGACGTGAGGCACGTCTACCTCCGGGGCGCGCGGGTGCTGCGCCCCGACCTGCACAGATGAGGAGCACAGGGCCGTGATCGTCGTCATGAAGAAGGGAGCGTCGGAGCAGGACATCCAGGGCGTGGTGGCCCGCATCCAGGAGCAGGGGTTCCGCCCCAACCTGTCGCGCGGCGAGGAGCGCACCATCATCGGGGTCATCGGCGACGACCGGAGGGTCGCCGACGCCGGCATGTTCGAGACCCTCCCCGGGGTGGCCGAGTGCGTCAGGGTCCTCAAGCCCTACAAGCTGGCCTCGCGGGACTTCCATCCCCAGGACACGGTGGTGAAGGTCGGCAAGGGGCCGGGCGCGGTGGAGGTGGGCGGGCAGCGGGTGGTGGTGATGGCCGGGCCGTGCGCCGTGGAGAGCCTGGAGCAGGTGAAGGCGGTGGCCGAGGTGGCCCGGAAGGCGGGGGCCGCCATGCTCCGCGGCGGAGCCTTCAAGCCGCGGACCAGCCCCTACAGCTTCCAGGGGCTCGGCGAGGCGGGGCTCAAGATCCTGGCCAAGGGGCGGGAGGCGACCGGCCTGCCGGTGGTGACCGAGGTGATGACGCCCGAGGCGGTGCCGCTGGTGGAGGAATGGGCCGACTGCCTCCAGATCGGCGCCCGCAACATGCAGAACTACAACCTGCTGCAGGCCTGCGGGAAGGCCAAGAAGCCGGTGATGCTGAAGCGCGGCCTCTCCGGGACCATCGAGGAGCTGCTCATGGCGGCGGAGTACATCCTCGCCAGCGGCAACCCGGACGTGATCCTGTGCGAGCGCGGAATCCGCACCTACGAGAAGGCCACCCGCAACACCCTCGACCTCTCGGCGGTGCCGGTGCTGAAGGAGCTGTCCCACCTCCCGGTGGTGGTTGACCCGAGCCACGGCACCGGCAAGCGGTCGCTGGTGGAGCCCATGGCGCTGGCCGCCGTCGCCGCCGGCGCCGACGGCCTGCTCATCGAGGTGCACCCGGACCCGCAGCGGGCCCTCTCCGACGGCCCCCAGTCCCTGACCCCGGCCATGTTCGCCGAGCTCATGCCCAGGCTGCAGGCAGTGGCCCGGGCGGTGGGGCGGTGGGTGTGATGCGGCCGGCCGTTCCCGGTCCCCCGGCGGCGCGCGTCGGGATCCGGAGGCGGGCCGCGCCGTGACCTCCGGCCTGCCGCGCCGGGTGGGAGTGGTGGGCCTGGGGCTCATGGGCGCTTCCCTGGCCCGGGGCCTCAAGGCCGCCCGCGCCGGCGTGCACGTGGCGGTGGTGGAGCCGCGGGAGGACGTGCGCGAGAAGGCTCTCGACGAGGGCGTGGCCGACGAGGCCTCGGCCGCGCCGGACGAGGCGCTTCGGGCCTGCCAGGTGGTGGTGCTGTGCACGCCCATTGCCGCCATCGAGGCCCTGCTCGGCCCGGTCTCGCGCCGCATGGCCGACGGCGCGGTGCTCACCGACGTGAGCGGGGCCAAGGAGCGGGTGGTCCGCCTCGCTGCCGGCGAGGTGCGTCGCGGGGTGGCCTTCGTAGGGGCCCACCCCATGTTCGGCGGCCGCGGCGGCTACGAGGCGGCGCGTCCGGACCGCTGGAATGGGGGTACGGTGGCCCTGTGCACCGACGGCGCCGGCGAGCCCGCGCTGTCCCAGGTGGAGGCGCTCCACGCCGCGCTGGGCGCGCAGGTCATCCGCTGCCTGGCCGCCGAGCACGACGCGGCGGTGGCCATGGTGTCGCACCTGCCCTATCTGGTGGCGAGCGCGCTGGCGGCGGCGGCCCGCGAGGCGGGGCCACTGGCCCGGCGGCTCGCCGGGCCGGGGCTCGACGACATGACCCGGCTGGCCGGCTTCGCCTTCGATATCCAGGGGGAGGTGGCGCGGCGCAACCGGTACGTCCCCGAGGCGGCCCGGACGCTGGAGGCCCACCTCTCCCGGCTCCTGGCCGCGGTGAAGGATTCGCCCGAGGCGGCGCGCCAGGCGCTGGAGGAGGCGCGGGCGGCGCGGGAGGAGCTCTTCTGATGGCCATGAGCGGGCCCACCATCTGCCGGCGGCGCGGGCCGCTGCGGGGGGCCTTCGAGGTGCCGGGCGACAAGTCCGTCTCCCACCGCTCGCTGCTCTTCGCCACGCTGGCCGACGGCCCGAGCCGGGTGCGCGGGCTCCTGCGCGCCGGGGACGTGCAGGCCACCTGGGCGGCCTGCCAGCGGCTGGGCGCCCGCATCCGCGAGGAGGGCGCCGAGGTGGTGGTGGAGCCGCCGGAGCGGCTCCGCGAGCCAGACGACGTGGTGGACTGCGGCAACTCCGGCACCAGCCTCCGGCTGCTCGCCGGCGTCCTCTCGGCCGTGCCCGGCCTCTCGGTGCTCACCGGGGACGCCTCGCTCCGGCGCCGCCCGGTGCGGCGGGTGGTCGAGCCGCTCCGGCGCATGGGGGCGGTGCTCTCCGCCCGCGACGGCGATCGCCTCCCCCCGCTGGTGGTGCGGGGCGGCCCGCTCGCCGGGACGCGCCACGTCCTGCCGGTGGCAAGCGCCCAGGTGAAGTCGGCCCTGCTGCTGGCGGGGCTCTTCGCCGAGGGGGAAACCACCGTGGTGGAGCCGGAGGCTTCGCGCGACCACACCGAGCGCCTGCTCTCCCGCATGGGCGTGCCGCTGCGCGCGGCCGGGACCGAGGTCACCGTCTCGCCGGCACGCCCGCACGGCGCAAGGGTGGACGTCCCCGGCGACGTCTCCTCCGCCGCCTTCTTCCTGTGCGCGGCGGCCGGGCTTCCCGGATCGGAGGTGACCGCCCGCGGCATGGGGGTGAACCCCACCCGCACCGGCGTCCTCGACGTCCTGCGGGAGATGGGCGCCCGGGTGGAGCTCTCGGTCGAGCGGGAGAGCGGCGGCGAGCCGCGCGCCGACGTGACGGTGCGGGCGGGGGAGCTGCGCGCCGTCTCCATCGGCGGGGCGCTGGTGCCGCGCCTCATCGACGAGCTGCCGGTGCTGATGGTGCTGGCCACCCAGGCCAGGGGGCGCACCGTGGTCCGCGACGCGCGCGAGCTGCGGGTGAAGGAGTCCGACCGGCTGGCGGCCGTGGGCGAGGCGCTCTCGCGGGCCGGCGCCCGCGTCGAGCTCTTCGAGGACGGCTGCGCCATCGAGGGTCCCACCCGCCTGGGCCCGGTCTCGGTGGAGACCCGGCTCGACCACCGGGTGGCCATGAGCTTCGCGGTGGCCCAGCTCTTCGCGGGGGGCGCCGAGGTGGTCATCGACGACGTCTCCTGCGTGGCCACCAGCTTCCCGCGCTTCTTCGAGATCCTGGACGCCCTCTCGGCGGGAGGGGCGGCGTGATCTCCGGCCGGACCGCGCTCTACGGCGTGCTGGGCCACCCGGTGGCCCACAGCCTCTCCCCGGCCATGCACAACGCCGCCTTCGCGGCGCTCTCGATGGACGCGGCCTACCTGGCCCTGGACGTCCGGCCGGAGTCGCTCGCCGAGGCGGTGCGCGGGGCCCACGCCCTCGGCTTCCAGGGGCTGAACGTCACCGTGCCCCACAAGGAGAAGGCGCTCGGCCTGTGCGCCCGGGTGGACCCCGCCGCGCGGCTGGTCGGCGCCGTCAACACCCTGAAGCGCTTCCCGGACGGCTGGGAGGGGCACAACACCGACGCCCCGGCCTTCAAGGGCCTCCTCGCCGAGGCCGGCCTGGCCAGGGGGGCGCGGGCGCTGGTGCTGGGCGCGGGCGGCGCGGCGCGGGCGGCGGCCTGGGCGGTGCTGGAGCTCTCCGGGACGGTGCGCGTCGCCGCCCGGCGCCCGGAGACGGCGCTGGCGGTCTGCCACGGCATGGCCCGGGGGCTGGGGAAGCCCGGGGCCGCCGCCGAGCCCGCGCCCTGGGCCGACGCCGTCCACGAGTCGGAGCGAGCCGACCTGGTGGTGAACGCCACCTCGGTGGGGCTTGCCGGGAGGCCCGGGGAGCTGCCGCCGCTCCGCTGGCGGGCCGGCCAGCTGGCGGCCGACTTCGTCTACGGCGACACCGCCTTCGCGCGCCAGGCGGCCTCGGCCGGGGCGCGGCTGGTCACCGGCGAGCGCATCCTGCTGCGCCAGGGTGCGCTGGCCTTCCGCCTCTGGACCGGCCGGGCCCCGCCCGAGGACGTCATGGCCGCCGCGCTCAGCACGGGAGGTCGTTAGATGCCGCTGCGCTTCCTCACCGCCGGCGAGTCGCACGGTCCGGCGCTCTGCGCCATCGCCGAGGGGTTCCCGGCCGGCCTCGCGGTGGACTTCGAGCGGGTGAACCTCGACCTGCGCCGTCGCCAGAAGGGGTACGGCCGGGGCGCCCGGCAGAAGATCGAGCAGGACGAGGCCCAGTTCCTCTCCGGCCTGCGCGGCGGGGTGACGCTGGGCTCGCCCATCGCCCTGGTGGTCTGGAACAAGGATCACCAGAACTGGAAAGACGTGATGTCCCCCACCGCGCGCGGCGGCCCGCGCTTCACCCGGCCGCGCCCTGGCCACGCCGACCTGGCCGGCGTCCTGAAATACGGCTTCGACGACGCCCGCGACGCCCTGGAGCGCGCCAGCGCCCGCTCCACCGCGGCCGCGGTGGCCCTGGGGTCGCTGGCGCGGCAGCTCCTCGGCCGCTTCGGCATCGCCGTCTCCTCGCGGGTCACCGCCATCGGGGAGCGGGACTCCCATCCCGAGGGGCCGCCCACCCCGGAGCAGCTCGACGCCATCGAGGCTTCCGACCTGCACGTGGACGACGAGGCCCTGGCCGCCGAGTGGCGGGCCATCGTGGATCGCGAGCGCGCCCGGGGGGGCTCCATCGGCGGCGCCTTCGAGGTCTACGCCACCGGGCTCCTCCCCGGCCTGGGGAGCTACGTCCACCCCGACCGCCGCCTCGACGGGCGGCTGGCCGCAGCGCTCTGCGCCATCCCCGCCATCCGGGCGGCCGAGATCGGGGCCGGCACCCGGGTGGACCTGCCCGGCGACCGGTTCCACGACGCCATCTACTGGTCGAAGGAGCGGGGCTACCACCGCCGGACCAACCGCGCCGGCGGGCTCGAGGCCGGCGTCACCAACGGCGAGCCGCTCCTGGTGCGGGCCTACATGAAGCCAATCCCCACCATGACCACGCCGCTCCCCACCGTGGACCTCGACACGCATGAGGCCACCCAGGCCCGCTACGAGCGGAGCGACGTCTGCGCCGTCCCGGCGGCCGCGGTGGTGGGCGAGGCGAGCGTGTGCTGGGAGCTCGCCGCCGCCTTCGTCGAAAAGTTCCCGGGGGACGCGATCCGGGATATCGAGAAGGCGGTGGAGGCCTATGCCGCTCGGATCCGCTGAGGCGCTGGCGCTGGCGGGGATGATGGGCTCGGGGAAGTCGACCGTGGCCCGCTGGCTGGGCCGGTGGCTCGGCCGCCCGGTGGTGTCCACCGACGCCCGCGTCGAAGCGCTGGCCCACAAGAGCGTGGCCCGCATCTTCGCCGAGGATGGCGAGCCGGCCTTCCGGGCGCTGGAGCGAAGGGTGGTGGGAGGGCTCCGGGGCCCGCTGGTGGTGGACCTGGGCGGGGGCGCCTTCTGCGACCCGGACAGCGCGGCGCG
Source organism: Anaeromyxobacteraceae bacterium (assembly GCA_035655915.1). Lineage (GTDB taxonomy): Bacteria > Myxococcota > Myxococcia > Myxococcales > Anaeromyxobacteraceae > DASTPH01. Next base: position 4,338 of record DASRTO010000556.1, on the reverse strand, counting down.
GCTCCTCTCGGTGGCGCGGGTGGTGTTCCTCGACGTCTCCGAGGCCGAGGCGGCCCGCCGCCTCGGCTCCGCCCGGCCGGAGGAGGCGGAGACGGCCGCCCGCCCGCTCTTCGCCCGGTGGGCCGAGCTTCGCGAGAAGCGGCTCCCCCTCTACCGCCGCGCCTCGCTCCGCGTCGAGACCGACGGGCGCTCCGCCGAAGCGGTGGCGCGCCTCATCCACGACCTCGTCACCCGCCCGCCGCGCCGCCCGGGCGCCGACCCGCGGGGAGCGCCATGATGAGCCGGCTCCTCGTGGCCCGCCAGGAGGGGCGCTCCTACCCGGTGGAGGTGGGCGAGGTGCTTCCGGCCCGCGCCGTGGATCTCGCCGCCGGGCGCGACGGGGTGGCGCTGGTCTCCAGCGCCCGCGTGCTCCGGACCCCGCTGGGACGGAAGGTGGCGGCCGCGCTCGGGCGCGAGGCGTCGCTGCGGGCCGTGGTCGCCCTTCCCGACGGCGAGCGCGGCAAGACGCTCGCCAGCGTCGAGCGGGCCGCCGGCCGGCTGCTGGCTGCCGGCCTCACCCGCCAGGGCCTGGTGGTGGCCCTGGGTGGCGGCGCGGTCACCGACGCGGCCGGGTTCCTGGCGGCGGTCTTCATGCGCGGCCTCGACTGGGTGGCGCTGCCGACCACGCTGCTCGCCATGGTCGACGCCGCCCTGGGCGGCAAGACGGCCGTGAACCTCCCGGTGGCCAAGAACGCGCTCGGGGCCTTCCACCCGCCGCGGGCGGTGCTCTCCGATCCGCGGACCCTGCGAACCCTCCCGGCGCGCGAGCTGCGCTCCGGCTTCGGCGAGGCCCTGAAGTACGGGCTGCTCCGGCCGGCGCTGCTCCCGGCCATGGCGGAAGAGGCGCGGCGGGGGCGGCCCGGGCCCGGCCTGGTCGCCGACGCCGCCCGGGTGAAGCTGGAGGTCGTGGAGCGCGACCCGCGGGAGGTCGGCGAGCGCAAGCTCCTCAACCTGGGCCACACCTTCGGCCACGGCGTCGAGGCCGCCGGCGGCTTCCGCCGCTTCGCCCACGGCGAGGCGGTGGCGGTGGGAATGGCCTTCGCCTTCCGGCTGGCGGCGCGCCTCGGGCGCGTCGGGCCGGAGGCGGTGGAGGCGGCGGAGGAGGCCCTTCGCGGGGCCGGCCTCCCCGTCCGCGTCCCGGCGGCGGTGGCCCGCCGGGCGGCGGTGCTCATGGGCCACGACAAGAAGCGCACCGCGCGCGGCCTCATGTGGGTGCTGCCGCGGCGGGCGGGCGCGTCCTGGACAGTGGAGTGGGACGTGCCCGCCGAGCTGGCGGCGGTCGAGGCCGCGGTGCGCCAGATCGGGGGAACGCCGTGATCCTGCTCGTCAACGGACCCAACCTGAACCTGCTCGGTGAGCGCGAGCCGCAGATCTACGGCGCCACCACCCTCCCGGAGATCGAGCGCATGGTGGAAGAGGCCTGCGCCGGCTGGGGCGTCTCCATGCGGGCCATCCAGTCGAACTACGAGGGAGCCCTCATCGACTTCATCCAGGAGCACCGGCACGAGGCACGCGGCATCATCGTGAACCCCGGCGCCCTGACCCACACGAGCTACGCCCTGCACGACTGCCTCAAGGCCGTCGCCTGCCCAGTGGTGGAGGTGCACCTCTCCAACGTGCACCAGCGCGAGGAGTGGCGCCGGACCGACCTCGTGGCCCCGGCCACCCGCGGCCAGATCGTGGGGCTCGGCCCGCTCGGCTACTACTACGCGGCGCTGTGGCTCCTGGCCGAGGCGCAGGGGCAGCTGGTGGCCCAGGGGGCCGAGGCCGGGACCACCAGCATCTTCCCCGAGGAGCTGGCGCCCGTCGAGCCGGGCGGCGAGTACGAGGGGTAGCCGGCGGTGGCGAGGGTGGCCGTCCTCATGCCAGCGCGCGACGCCGGCCGGACGGTGCGGGCCGCCGCCGTCTCCATCCTGCGCCAGACCGTCCGCGACCTCAGCCTGGTGGCGGTGGACGACGGCTCGGGCGACTCGACCCGGGAGGAGCTGGAGCGGCTGGCCGCCCGGGACCGGCGGCTGCGGGTGGTGCCGGGCGCGGGGGAGGGGATCGTCCCGGCCCTGCGGCGCGCTCTGGCCGCCTGCGACGTCGAGGTGGTGGCCCGCATGGACGCCGACGACGTGGCCTGGCCGCTCCGGCTGGAGCGGCAGCTCGAGGCCCTGGCCGCCGACGCCTCGCTGGCGGCGGTGGGCTGCCGGGTGCGCCTCTTCCCGCGCCGGGCAGTGGGCCAGGGCATGCGCCGCTACGCTGCCTGGCTGAACGGCCTCACCACCCCCGAGCGGGTGGAGTGCGACCTGTACGTGGAATCGCCACTGGTCCACCCGGCGGCGGCGATCCGGCGCCAGGCGCTGGAGCGAGCCGGCGGATGGCGCGACGGCGACTTCCCCGAGGACTACGACCTGTGGCTCCGGCTGGCCGGCCTCGGCGGCCGGCTCGCCAACGTCCCGGAGGTGCTCCTCGACTGGCGGGAGTCCGCGGGGCGGCTCACCCGGGTGGACCCTCGCTACGCCATCGAGAGGCACCTCGCCCTGAAGGCTCGCCACCTCGCGGCCGGGCCGCTCTCCGGCCGCCGGGAGGTGGCCCTGTGGGGGGCAGGCCAGACCGGCCGCGCCTTCGCGCGCGCCCTGGGCCGGGAGGGGATCGCGGTGGGCCTGTTCGTGGAGGTGGACCCGAGGAAGATCGGCCGCCGGGTGCTGGGCGCCGAGGTGGTCTCCTTCGAGCAGGTGGAGCGGACCCGGGGGCTGCCGCTGCTGGTGGCGGTGGGGACGCCGGGGGCGCGCGACCTCATCCGCGCCGAGCTCCGGCGCCGCGGCTTCCGGGAGCTCCAGGACTACCGCTGCGTTGCGTGAGGCACGCCACTGGCGCCTCGGCGGCGCGCGGGCCTCGACCCGTAGGGGGGGACGAGCCCCCGCCGCTACGGAAGCGATCGCAATGCCAGGGCTAGCCGCGGGCCGGGGCCGCGATCTCCGCAGAGGCCCGCTGCTCCGACGCCGAGCCGGGCGCCGGAGGGCCGGAGACCAGCCGGGCGGTGAAGGCGCTCAGGGTGGCGACGAGCAGCGCGATCAGGGCCAGGTGCTTGCGGGAGCGATTGCGGGGCAGGGTCTCGAACATGGCGTCCTCCAGGGGCGGGGAGAGGGGGTGTCGCACTCTCCCTTCACCGTGGTGGAGGGGGCCGAAGGCGGTTCGTGACGCCGCCGGCGGCGCGCCCCTGTCGGGTGCACCGCTCAGGGGTGGCTGGAGGCGGTCTTCTCGCGCAGCTTCTCGGCGAGCGCCCTGGCCTCCACCAGGATGGGCGCGTCGCGGTCGCCGCGCTTCCAGGCGTCGAGGAGCTGGTTCACCCTGTCGCGGGCCTCGGCGCGGCGGCCCAGGGCGTCGAGCGCTCGGGCCTCGACGAGGAGGCTCCGCGGCCGCGCCCAGGTCTGCCAGTAGCCGCTCCCGAACGCCACCATCCCCCGGAAGCGCTCCGCGGCGGCGAGCGCCTCGGCGGCGTGGCCGCGGGCGCCCTCCACCTCACCGAGGAGGAAGGTGGCGAAGATCCGGATGTCGTCGCCGCGCTCCGAGAGAGGCCTGAGAGCGGCGGCGGACTCGTCGAGCCGCCCCGAGCGCCAGGCCGCCACGCCCCGGTAGAGCGCCTCGGCCGGCGATCCCGGCTCGAGCGACCGAGCCTGGGCAGCGGCTCCCTCGAGATCGCCGACGGCGGCGCTGAGGGCCGGGAGCCGCTCCCGGAATTTCTTGTCGTCGTGCCTGGGCTCCCCCTGCGCCCGCACGGCCGCAGCGAACGCCGCCAGCTCGACCCTGGCCTTGTCGAGCGCGCCGTTGCCCAGGAAGTGGTGCATCCGCATCTCGTGGTAGGAGGGCGCGGCCAGGGGCACGTCCCGCAGCCCTTCCAGCGCCCGGAGGGCCTCCCGGCGCCGGCCCTCCAGCGACAGCGCGCAGGCGTAGAGGCCGGTCGCCTGGGCTCGCTCCTTCTTGCTCAGCCCCGGGTCTCCCATCGCCTGCCTGGCCAGCGCCTCCACCTCGGCGAAGGCGCCGCGGTAGAGGAGGATCTCCGACAGGACTCCGCGGGTCCAGACGCTGGGCTCCATGTCGTAGGCCCGTCGCGCCTTCTCCAGGGCCTCGTCCAGCTTCCCGTTCTGGGCCAGGGCCTGGGCCAGGGCGCGGTAGGACGACGGTCCGGGCGCCTGCTCCACCCAGCGGCGGGCCCGGGCCAGGAACTGCTCCTTGGAGCCGGCGGAGTTCCTCATGCAGTCCGTCAGGTGGACCAGCGCCGGCTCCCAGACCGGGTCGAGCTGCAGCGCCCGC